>JBJOQA010000477.1:0-3165 GCA_046050225.1 Bacteroidota bacterium
ACGCCATAGTGGAAAAATCCAACTGAAAAGTATCCGATGCAAGTTTGTTTAATTGAACTGTATCCCTTTGTTTGTTAAAGCAAAGCAGTGGTATGGGTGTATTTTCAAATAAAAGTTTGTAGGGGTTGGATTCAGAAAGCCAAACCTGATCATCAGGAGGGGAAGCTATCTTGCCATTTTTTTTTAATTGTTTTTCCACAGCAGTATGATTTGATAACAGCAAATGGAGACCCGTATTAAGTAACGGAATTTCATAACATTCCAAATGGCTGTATAGGTTGCTTTATAAAACAGATGAATTTGTTGGTATCAAATTCAAGCAACATAAATATACAATTTCTGTTGCAATGTAGCTAATTAATCAGCGAAAGAATGGATAAACAAGCGTTAATGATTGTAGACTTTTTACTATAAAAAAAGCACCGGTGTTACCCGATGCTTTTGTAATCATGACATTAACAAAACAGAAAGCAGTGTTTGGATTTTATAGAGAAAATGATTGCCTAGTTGATGAGCGACAAGTTACCGGTATAGGAGAATACAGTTCCGTTGCCACAAACCACATCAACCATGTAAATAAATACATCCGTTGACATCATGTGACCTTTGAACCTACCATCCCATCCAAATGCCGGATCATTCGCACTTACGCCGTCTTTTGAGAATACCAATTCTCCCCAACGGTTAAAGATTCTAATATTTCTAATTTTTTGTAAACCAATACCTCGAACATAAAAGATATCATTGATACCGTCACCGTTAGGTGAAAAAGTATTAGGTATAAAAATATTTTTTGCATCACAACCAACAGATATTACCACTTTATCTTTAGCTGCACAACCTGCCGTATTTTTTGCTTCAACAGTGTATTCAGTGTTTTGGGTTGGACGAACAGTGATTCCGAAATAACCATTTCTGGATAGATTATCTGTTGGGCTCCAATTTACTTCAACCACATCTGCAGAAACAATAGGATCTAAATCAACCGTTGTTCCAAGATTAATGGTTTTGTCGGCACCCGCATTCACGGTTGGATTATTTTCAACCTTAACCAATAAACGTAAAGTATCCACTTCGCAAGTATTATTGTTTGAACCGGTAACCAAATAAGAGGTAGTTACATTTGGGCTAGCAATTGGGTTTGCAATATTAGGGTTACTCAAACCGGTGGTTGGTGTCCATTTATATTCTAAAGCGCCGCTTACACTTAACCTTTTTGATTCACCTTTACAAACAACATTATTAACCATTCCACTCAGCTTGGCAGGTTTTTTCACATATACCATAACTGTATCGTAGGAGAAACAACCATTTAAGTCGGTACCTTTAACAATAAATCTACTATCAACTAAAGGTAATACTTGTGGATTTTCACAATTAAAACAGCTTAAACCTTGACCGGTCCATTGATAGGTAGTAGCACCTTGAACGCGCATGGTAACTTGTTGACCGGAGCAAATGGTTGTATCAGTTGCGGTTTGAAGAACCGGGGTTGCGAAAGCCTCAATCGTTTTGGTAATTACCTGTGTACAGCCTACGCGGTTTGTGGCTGAAAGTTGAACAGTATAAACCCCGGGTTGGGTAAATATTTGTCCGCTTGGATTTTGAAGATTACTAATTACCCCATTGCCAAAATCCCATCTCCAATCGATTCTGCCGGTATCGGCGCTCAATAAAACACCTTGGAAATTTGCAGTTAATGGTGCACAACCATTATTAGAGGCAGTTATTTGAATAACAGGAGGCGGAACACTACGAACGGAAATTACTAAACTGGTGCTATCCATGCATCCTGCATTGGTAATGGCCACCAATGAAACTCGATAGGTGCCATCATGCGCATATTGATGCGCAGGATTAGCCTCTGTTGAAACTTGACCATCGCCAAAACGCCATTGATATCTATTGATACTATCATTGGTAGTGGTTGAATTGTTGAAACGCACTAATCCGGCCTCGCAAGAATTAACGATATCTGCAGTAAAACTAGTTTTAACGGTAGCGGCCAAAATTGAATCTCTACCCACAATTGAAACCCTACATCCCTCTGCGTCGACTAGAATTAATTTTGGTAAATATTTTCCGGGATTTTCATAGGTGTGGCTATGATTGGCGAGAAAATTATTTTCTGTAACACCATCATTAAAATCCCAGGTATACATAACCGCATCTTGTGTTTGCGCCATAAAACTTATTTGATATGGGCTGCAGGATGCAATCGTATTATAATTAATGGTACCTCGTGGTCCGTTTACTACCACATTTCTAATAAACTCAGATTCACAACCGCCATAACCTTTAACTACTAATTTTGGATAATAGTGACCTGGATAACTATAAAAGTGTGAAGGATTTGCAGTGGTTGTTGAAGAACCATCATCAAAGTACCAAGTTTTAGAAACGACGTTAACAGAAGAATCAACAAAATTAACAATCAATGGAGGGCAAGTTCTAAAAGAATCATTGATATAAAATTTCGCAGCTGGGTTGGCAATTCTAATTAAACGGTTTTTGATAATTGAATCACTACATCCGGCATAATTTGAAATTACCAATTTCACATTAAAATTGCCTTCTCTTAAGTAAGATTTAGTTGGAGTTTGCAAGGTTGAAAAAGTTCCATCACCAAAATCCCATTTATAACCAAAGCCTTGTGAGGCAAATACCGCACCAAATCTTATGGGTTTTGTTGCGCATAGTAATGTATCAGAAACTACCATTTGAGTTGAAATACCCACAGCTCTAACACGTTTTGTTGTAGTAATTGAATCAGAACACCCTTGCGCATCCGTAACTTTTAAAGAAGCAAAATAATAGCCTTCAGCATTATAAGTATGCGTAAATGGCGGGGCTGTAAATTGTTGGGTGGTACCATCTCCAAAATTCCAACGCCAATCAACTATTGCACTTCTTCCATCAGTAATTGAACTGTCAATAAATGAATAAGGCGTATTAATACAAGCACCCAAACTTGACAATCCAAATTTTGCAGTTGGACCGTCAACTGTAATATAACTGTTACGAATCATTGTATCTCTACAATTGGTTAAAGTAGTAACATATAACATAATGGAATACACACCCGGTTTTGCAAAAACATGGCTCACTGATTTGGATCTTGTTGCTACCCTGCTGGTTCCATCTCCAAAATCCCAAGTATACCTA
>JBJOQA010000478.1:0-3863 GCA_046050225.1 Bacteroidota bacterium
TTTTTTATATTCGGCTAATAGCCCAAACTTATCTCCTCCTTCTATTGAATCTACCAAATGCGGTGTTATATACCATCCGCGATTAGCGATATAAGCCATTTCATTTGCTACTTGAATAGGCGTTACATCTACCTCGCCTTGGCCGATACTTACCGATCGAAAAGTACAGAAGCCCCATTTACCAGCGCCATAGATCTTATTATACAAAGCCGGCGTTGGAATTAACCCCGGTTTTTCGGATGGTACATCTACACCCAATTTTCTTCCCAAACCAAATGCGTGCATATAATTGGCCCAAACATTTAAGCTGCTATCAATATTGGGATATTTGGGGTTATTGATTACCCGCTGCATTACATTAGCGAAATAGGTATTGTCTGACAAGGTAATGGCATGGCGCAAATCAAAGGTACCCACATCTAAGCAACGCATTGGATGACCGCCACCGCAGCCATAAAAGGCACCTGAGCACGAAAAACGGGTATCGGTTGTAATAACCCCTTCATGCAATCCAATTAAAGCTTGTAAGGTTTTGAAGGTAGAACCCGGCGAATAAGTTGCGGCAACCGCACGGTTAAATAAAGGTCGGGTTGGGCTTAACAATAATTCTTGAATATGCTTTTTTCGATCAGAACCGGTGAGGTACTTGGGCTTAAAAGTGGGACTACTTACCATACATAGTACCCCTCCTGTTTTAGGATCAACGGCAACGATAGATCCTAATTTATTTTCCATCAATTTTTCGCCGAGTTCTTGCAATTCGATATCGAGCGCCAAGTGCATATTACTTCCTGCGATAGCGGCGGTATCAAACTGTCCATTTTCTAATCTTTCGGTAAGCCGGTTCTTATTATCACGTTTCCAATACTCAATACCACGTTGGCCCATCAGTACTTTTTCATAGGCTCTTTCTAATCCGGTTTTACCGGCATAATCGCCAATTTGGTAGCCTTCATCTTTATGTTTCTTAAGAAAATTGGTGTCTACTTCCGATAAATATCCCAAAATATTTCCGCCGGCATCTACAGGATAACTTCTTACCGGACGTTCTTGTAAATAAAATCCCGGGGCGAATTTATACATGAACTCGTTGAGCATGGCCATTTTTTGCTCTGATAATAAACCATCAAAAACGGAGGGGCGGCTTCTACCATTTTTGATAATGAGTTCTACAATCTTCTTTTGAAATTGTGCGGTATCAATTTCCAATATTTTGCAAAGCCCAAAGGTATCTACGCCCTTCAATTTATTGGGTACCACCATTAAGTCGTAGATGGTGGTATTTTGTAAGATGGGTTTACGATGTCGATCATAAACAATACCACGATCCGGATAAATTACTTTACGAAATTTTCCTTGGTCATCGGCCATGATCTTGTATTTATCGGAGAACATTTGCAGGTTCACTAATTGCAAAATAATCACCAGAAACATAGCGCAAAACACTAGGATAATTACATTTTTTCTAGATTGATTAAAGACAGACAAGGGCTTTAATTATTAATGATGTTAAATAAAATAAACGTAAAAGGGCTTATATCCCTAGTTAGCCAACGAGGAAGCACCTATTTAAACTGTATTGGTACGAAATTTTTGTTTTCGATAAAACAGTAATTCCGTAATCCCAATTAATGCCATACTCAAAATGGTACTAAACAATGTTTTTGCCAAGAAGTACCACCAATTACCAAATTGGGTCGCTTCCAAAAAGAACAACCATGCATGATGCACCAAGGTAAGCAACCCGGCATAAACAAAATAAGGGATGGCTCCACCTAAACTTTTAATTGAGGGTTCTTCGTAGTTGGTTTCTGCGCCTTCTTGCGGAATTAAAATATTAATTAAGAAGGGGCGGATATAGGCTATCAAAACACATGCCGCAGCATGAAAGCCCGGATGATGCCTAAAGCTATCCAAGGTAAATCCAATTAAAAAAGCAACGAGCATTTGCGCGGGTCTGCTTAATTTAAATGGTAACCATAGAATAAAGAGGAAATAGATATAGGGCGTTACCATTTGGTGCAAATGAATCTTGTCTAATACAAAAAACTGTACCAGAATCAGTAACACAAAACGGACGATATTTTTCATCAAACTGCTCATGGCGATTTGACCTACATTTTAATTGTTTAAACGACTTTTAGCTTTTTCCAACAAGCGGTTAATTTCATCGCGTTGTGTATTATCAATTACATACGCATATTGAAGATTATAGAAGTTTACAGCCGTTTTCAATTTAACCACAAAGTCGTTGGTGGCTTTGTCGGGCGTAATTTCTTCTACAGTACCGATCAACATTCCTAAGGGGAAGGTGGGAGTAAAACCGCTTGTATAAACCGAATCCCTTTTCGCAATTTTTGCTGATTTTTTAATCCCAATTAGGGTTAATCGGTTAGGCTCTTTGCCATCCCAAATAACTTGACCTCCTTCTCCACCTTTCAATCTGGCGCTGATGCGCGTATCTTTATGTAGCAAGCTCATTACTACTGCAAACTCGGGGCTAACATCCGTAACAATTCCTACTACACCATTATTCGGGTCGATTACCCCGGCATCTTTTTGAATATGTTGGTTTGCACCGCGATGCAACACTAAAAAATTATTTTGGGCTGTTACCGAATTGGATACCACTTTAGCCTGCATATACAGCCATGTTCTTTTATTACCTAGGGTGTCGTAGGGAATTGAATCGGTTTTTATACGCAAGCTGGTATCGGCTGCTTCAAAATTCTGTTTTAACTGATTTCTTAATGCCTCATTATCTTTTGCCAATTGTTCATTAGTTTTCTTCAACTGCAGGTAATAATCTACTTTATTATATTGGGTATTGATTTGTCCGGTTACTTCGTTGATCATGGCCGTTCCAAAAGCCTGATGGTAGGTATTGTAACGAATAATAAGCACCACACTCACAATCTGTAGCAACAGAAATAAGAGTACATTAAAATAGCGTCGAATAAAATATACTACGTTACGCATAGCAGCAGCCTCCCTTGCCCCTGATGATTAAGCGGTATTTCAATTGAGCCGGTTTTGAAAAATGAATGTCCAGCATGGTTGGAATAAAGTAGGAAACGAAGATATAGCGATGTCGAAAATATCAAAATAGGAGAAAGCCGGTGGAATAATTGAACCACCGGCTTAATTTTTTATCTCATTACAAACGGATAACGGTCGTAGTTTTTTAACGCAATACCAGTTCCGCGAACCACACTTTTTAGCGGGTCATCAGCTACATGTACCGGTAATTTAATTTTTGCCGCGATACGTTTATCCAACCCTCTCAATAAAGATCCACCACCGGTTAGATACAAACCTCTGCGGTAAATATCGCCAGCAAGTTCGGGCGGCGTGGTTTCTAAGGCCTTAAGAATTGCTTCTTCAATCTTAAAAATACTTTTATCTAATGCTTCTGCAACTTCTTGATAGCTTACAAAAACTTGTTTTGGTATACCGGTAACTAAATCGCGACCGTTAACCGGAATATCATCCGGTGGATTATCTAAATCTTTAGAAGCAGCCCCCACTTGAATTTTAATCTGTTCAGCGGTACGTTCACCAATTAATAAGCTATGGTAACGGCGCAGGGCCTCCATAATATCAGCCGTAAATTCATCTCCTGCGATACGAATACTTTGATCACAAACTATCCCTGCCAAGGCAATTACGGTAATACCGGTAGTACCCCCTCCAATATCGATAATCATGTTACCAACCGGCTCTTCTACGTCAATACCAATACCTAAAGCTGCGGCCATCGGTTCATGAATCAGGTAAACCTCTTTGGCGCCGGCTTGTTCAGCACTATCTCTAACCGCACGTTTTTCTACCTCGGTAATGCTACTTGGGATACAAATCATCAT
>JBJOQA010000479.1:0-3563 GCA_046050225.1 Bacteroidota bacterium
GTTGCCGGCGCAATTAAACCCCCGTTATTTTCACCATCAGTGAGTAAAACAATCACCTTACTTTTTGCTTTGCTGTTGCGTAACCGATCTACACTAGTTGCTAATCCATCACCGATGGAAGTGCCATTTTCAAGCAACCCATTTTTAATGTTTGCAATAGCTGCCAACAACATATTTTGATCATTGGTTATCGGACATTGCGTAAAACTCTCCGCAGAAAAAATCACCACTGCCATGCGGTCGGTCATCCTTTTTGAAACAAAATCCTTTGCCACTTTTTTAGCAGCTTCCAACCGGTTGGGCAGTAAATCTTGTGCAACCATACTTCCGCTTACATCCAAACACAAAACAATATCAATTCCTTCTCCATCGGCATGCTGTTGTTCGGTTTTAATTTGCGGACGTGCCAATACGATAATTAACAAGGCAACAGCTAACAAACGGCAGTAAAATGGCACATGCCTTAACGTCGTTTTCCAGGTTTGGGCTAACAAGGGAGGTGTTAAGTTGGATACCTTCCAAGCAGCATGTTGATTAGGTGCGTATTTAAAGTAAAACCAAACCCAAATCGGCAATAAACACTCGGCCCACAACAACCAACCATTGGCAAAACTAATATGTTGAAAATAATCGTATAACATAGCCTTTAAACAGGTTGCGATGGATTTAATGCTTCAATTTCTTGCAAAACCAAAATTAGTTCCGAAGAAACCAATTCAATTTCATCGTTGTCCGGTATAAACTTGGCAAATTGAACGGCATCACACTGAGCTAAAATTTTGGTAACACGAGCAATAGGCAATTCGTTTTTCAATGTTTGTTTAACTGCAATTAAAATTTCGGAGCTGTCAGTTGCGCTAAAAGCAATCCCCATTTTCTGCGTTAAATAGTTTTTAAACAATTCTTTTAGAGCAATGAAATAAGCCTTCTTGGCAGCATCGGATTGCAGCGAACTTAGCTTTAATTGCACCAACAATTGCATGGCATTTTCATATGCTGTTAAACGAACAGCACTAAACGCTTTTTTCTGCCTCTTCCTAATTCGCCAAAGGAGCCAAATCAATGCAATTACCAGCAAGCCGCCGCCAACCCAATAAGTCCATTCAAGCAAACTTGGGGCATCCATTGCAGCCAGAATAGGTTTTATATCTTTCATGGCTGCCGTACTATCTAACTGTTGGTAGGCAACTTGTATAGGCAAGGTGTCGGTATAAAGTAAAACAGATTCATTATCGGCTTCACGAATTAGGTGAATTTCTGCAGACGGAATATTCCAGAACCCTGAATCAAAACTAATTAACGTAAATCGCTGTTCAAATCCGGTTAATTGCCCATTACTAAATACACGTTTGCAAGTATCTACCTCCGCTAGCTCAAAATGCGCAAGCGAATCCGGCCATACCACAATAGTTTCGGGTGCAACATAACCTTTAAATTTAGCTTGAATGGTTAGATGTACAGGCTCACCAATTAAAACGGATGGCCGATCAATAGTTGCCTGCACAATGGGCTGCGAAAAAGCACTGAATTGCCAACCTGTCAACAGCAACAGCCATAAAACATATCGATATTTGATTAATCTATTTGGCATAAACTCAACCTCTCCCTATAAAAAACGACTGCAATAATTTTACATAATCTTCATCTGTTCCGATATGTAGTAAATCGGCGCCTGCTTTTTTAAAGTACTCGCTTACATTTTTAGCATTACTCAAAAATCTATCTTGAAATTGTTGTCGAACATAGGTATCAGTAGTGTCAACAAGTTGCCTGCTGCCGGTTTCCAAATCTTCTAACTGTAATAAACCTACATTCGGCAAATCAATATCTAAGCGATCGAAAAACTTCATCCCAATAACATCATGCCGGCCGGCAATCATTTTCAAACTTTTCTCTAATCCACCTTGAACAAAATCACTTAAAACAAAAGCGATACTCTTCTGCTTCACCATTCGATTGAAATATTTCAAAGCCTTTTCCAAGTCCGTACCTTTTCGTGCATGCTTTGCTGTTAGTAACTGTCGAACAATATACAAAGCATGTTTTCTTCCCTTTTGCGGAGCAACAAAACCTTCTATTTCATCGCTAAAAAAAATAGCGCCTACCTTATCATTATTACTAATTGCGCTAAAACATAAAACTGCTGCAATTTCATTTATTAAATCAATTTTTCGCTGCTGCGAAGTTCCAAATAAATTACTGGCACTCGTATCAATCAATAAAAAAACGGTAAGCTCACGTTCTTCTTCAAATACTTTTGTAAAAGGGTGATTAAAGCGTGCGCTCACATTCCAATCAATAAATCGTACATCATCTCCGGCATGGTATTCTCTTACCTCCCTAAAACTCATCCCCTTTCCTTTAAATGCCGAATGATATTCACCTGTAAATAAATGGGTAGTTATTTTTCTGCTAATAATTTCTAATTCCTTCACACGCTGTTGCAAACGCAATATAGCCTGCTCATCCGCTTCATTAAAAGTGGCATTAAGACTGTTAGGATTAGATGAAATTAAACTCAACGTAATTGATTAAAAGAAGAAAAAATATATCGGTGTATTTATGGAACGTAAACCACTCGGTTGATTTCATCAATGATTTGTTCCACCGAAACGTTTTCGGCTTCTGCTTCATAGCTTAATCCAATCCGATGTCGTAAAACATCCTTGCAAATAGCTCTAACATCTTCGGGTATAACAAATCCTCTACCCTGCAAAAAAGCTTGTGCTTTAGCAGCCAAAGCAAGGTTAATACTTGCCCTTGGCGAACCACCGGTATTAATCAACGGTTTTAATTTTGCCAATTGATACTGATCCGGAAAACGCGTTGCAAAAACCATATTCACAATATATTGCTCAACACGTTCATCAATATAAACTTGTCGTACTAAATCCTTGGCCTGTGCAATCTCATAGGTAGAAGCAACCGCAAAAATGGGATCTTGCATTTTACTACCCGTATTTAAACGTATAATTTGTTGTTCTTCTTCTTTGGTGGGATAACCAATAACTACCTTCAACATAAACCGATCAACTTGCGCTTCAGGCAGCGGATAAGTACCTTCTTGCTCAATTGGGTTTTGTGTTGCTAAAACCAAAAACGGCTCTTCCAATTTATGGGTGGTATCGCCAATGGTAACTTGGCGTTCTTGCATCGCTTCTAAAAGCGCACTTTGAACTTTTGCGGGTGCACGGTTAATTTCATCTGCCAAAATAAAATTGGAAAAAATCGGCCCTTTTTTTACCACAAATTCGTTGCGCGGTTGATTATAAATCATGGTTCCTACCACATCCGCGGGCAACAGATCAGGCGTAAATTGAATTCGGCTATAATCGGCATGAACCGCTTGGGCCAACGACTTAATTGTTAGGGTTTTTGCCAATCCCGGCACCCCTTCCAATAATACATGCCCATTGCTTAATAAACCAATTAACAAGCGATCAATCATCCCTTTTTGTCCGATTATCACTTTATCTAATTCTTGCTGAATACGCCCAATAAAGCCGGTTGCAGCTTGAATTTTTTCATTCAATAACTTAATGTCTTCTGCCGACTGCAGCATA
>JBJOQA010000480.1:0-5740 GCA_046050225.1 Bacteroidota bacterium
TGACAATTGGTTCGATCGTTATGTGGTTGAGTGATATGTGCCGTGCGGCCGATAATTAAATGACGTTGATCATTGTAAGCTTTTTTTATGCGAGCAGCCACATCTTTTTCAACAATATTCAAATCCATCGGTGGCATAAATTGTCCGTCGGGTAGTTGCGGTAAACCTTCTAAACTACCGCTAATACCTGCGAATTTTTCAGCATGGTCGTACCATGGTGCAATATCTTTATAACGCACCGGCCAATCCACACCATGCCCATCTTTTGCATTGGCTTCAAAATCAAAATCGCTCCAGCGATAACTTTGACGACCCCATAACAAAGAGCGTCCGCCAACTTGATAACCTCTAAACCAGTCGAAACGTTTAACTTCTGAATAAGGACTATCTTGATCATTAGCCCACCAACCAAAGGTGAGTTCATTTAATGGGTAATCACGTTTTAAAACCGGATGTGATTTTATCATTTCTTGCGTGCGACCGCCTGCATGCGGAAAATCCCAAGGGTCTTTATTGGTATTCACATAATCTTTGATGTGTTCAATATTTTGCCCCCTTTCTAAAAGCAAAACCTTTAAACCCTTTTCGGTGAGTTCTTTGGCTGCCCAGCCCCCGCTAATGCCGGAGCCAACTACAATTGCGTCGAATGTGTTTTCGGCCATGGTTGATGTTGTTTAAAAAATGATCGTTTAGGTTCAGTTGGTTTAATTAAATGTCGCATAATTCAATGGCGCGTTTCAATGAAGCATTTTTATCTTCTTGAACCGGAATGAATTCTTGCGCTACGTATCCTTTATAACCGGTTTTTACAATGGCTTTCATGATGGCCGGATAATATAGTTCTTGTGATTCATCAATTTCATGTCTTCCCGGAACACCGGCGGTATGATAGTGCCCAAAATATTGATGTTGGTCTTGAATCGTTCGAATGATATCGCCTTCGTTAATTTGCATATGGTAGATATCATACAACAGCTTAAAGTTTTCTGATCCCAATGCTTTGCATAGTTCAATGCCCCAGGCCGATTTATCACACATATAATCTTTGTGATCTACTTTGCTGTTGAATAATTCCATTTGCAACACCACTCCCTTTTTTTCTGCCAGCGGTAGAATTTTTTGTAATCCGATAACACAGTTTTTTAGGCCGGTAACATCATCCATACCATTGCGATTGCCACTAAAGCAAATCAAGTTTTTATAGCCAGCTGCGGCAACCAGTTCGATGTGTTCGGTATAATTTTTAATAAGCGTGCTATGGTACTGCGGGTCATTCCAACCTTGGGTTAAACTAATTTCCGCGCCATTGCACATGGAAGAATCAATATTCGCTTCCTTTAAGATGTTCCATTCTTTAGGGCCCACTAAATCAATGGCATTAAAACCAATTGATTTTACTAAGTTGCAAAGCTCTGGCAGGCTGAGTTGCGAAAATGTCCAACGACAAACGGAGTGATGAATATTTCCTTTCAATTTGTTTTGATTAGAGGCTGATTCTTTATCAGAAAAAGCAAGCATACCTGATAGGGTGGGCAAGGCCACCGATGAACCCAGTAAATTTTTGATTAATTTTCTTCTGTTGATTGGCATATTGATTAAGCTTCTATTTTTTTCACTTTATCATTAAATGCAAATAAGAATAACAAGGTAATAGCTAAAGCAATGCCGGATGGAATTAGCCAAATGGATTTCCAATCATGGCCTAATGCTGTTTTATAATGCGCCGAAATTTGACCAGCAACATAAAACCCGATGAGCATCCCCACACCGTAAGTTGCTAAAGTAATCATGCCTTGAGCAGAGGATCTGATTTTATCGCCGGCTTTTTTATCGGTATAAATTTGTCCGGTTACAAAGAAGAAATCATAACAGATACCATGTAAGATGATACCCAAATAAAGTAACATACTGCCACTGCCTGTATTGCCAAAGCCGAAACAGAGGTAGCGAATAACCCATGCGGCCATACCAATCAGTAACATATTTTTCACGCTAAAGCGAACAAAAAACAAAGGCATTAAAAACAAGAAGAGGGTTTCGCTCATTTGTCCCATCGACATTTTACTCGCTGCTTTATCCATGCCAATTTCATTCAAGAATTTATTGGTTTCTTGATAGTAAAATGCGAGGGGAATACAAATCAACATCGATGCGACGAAGAAAATTAGATAGTTTTTATCTTTCAATAATTTCAAGGCATCTAAGCCAATAATTTCACCAATAGTAGCTTTGGTATTCTTTTTTGCAGGAGGCGTATCGGGTAATACAAAACTAAACAAGCCCATAACCACTGAAACGCCGGCAGCAACCTTAAAGGTTAAATGCAATGATCCGCTTTGCTCCCAACTAAACCAACCTAACAATAAACCTGCTGCAATCCAACCGATGGTACCCCAAACACGAATCAACGAAAATTCTTTTTCAGCATTTTGCATTTGGTTTAAAGCAACGGCATTTACCAAGGCGAGGGTTGGCATGAAGATAATCATATAAGAAAGTAAGACAGGGTAAAAGCTTCCGAATTCTGCCGCATTAGCGATATAATACAATAAACCTGCACCTACTAAATGTAAAACACCCAGAATTTTTTGGGCAGAAAAATAGCGATCTGCAATCATGCCAATGATAAAGGGAGCAATGATGGCGCCTAAGGATTGCGTTCCATAGGCAGATCCAATTTGTACGTCTGAACTAGCGAGTGATTTAGAAAGATATGTGCCCATGGTAACAAACCATAAACCCCAAATAAAAAAATTCAAGAACATCATGGTACATAACTGTACCCTTGTTGACATTTTCATAATACAAGCAGAAGTTGGTTAAGAGATGAAATTCAGTTTCTAAATGTAAAAGTAATTTTCAGTAATTGATACCTCGAACCCATTTATTTTTTTAGGTTCATTCTGTCAATTTGACACAATCGATTGCGTCAATTAAATTTTGGTATCTATTTATCCAAAAACATACTTTTTTGCAAAAGGATAAAAAATAACAATGTCGAATAAAACAGATTATAAAATTGTTCAGTTAATTTACAAGTCGAAATACGATTGAAACAAACTGATTGCCATTCTTCAGATATTTATCCTTTAGTATTGCAGCGCTGTGTTTCAAATAAATCATCATTTATTATTTAAATTATTGGATATGAAAAGAAAACTCAGAATGGGCATGATTGGTGGTGGAAAGGACGCTTTTATTGGGGCAATCCATCGCTTGGCCGCCAATATGGATGGCTTAGTAGAATTGGTTTGCGGTGCACTTAGTATCAATCCTGAAATTGCGAAAGAATCAGGGGAATCATTATTCCTACCGGCCCATCGCATTTATCTCACGTATCAGGAAATGATAGAAAAGGAAAAGGCTTTGCCCGAAGGCGAGCGGATGGATTTTGTAACGATTGTAACACCCAACTTTGCGCATTTTGCACCGGCAAAAATGGCGTTAGAAAACGGCTTTCATGTGGTGGTAGAAAAGCCCATTACTTTTAATTTAGAAGAGGCTTATGCATTAAAAAAATTGGTAGATGAAACCGGCCTAATTCTTTGTTTAACACATACCTATTCAGGCTATCCAATGGTAAAGCAAGCGCGGGCGATGTTTGCCGATGGCGTGTTTGGAAATATTCGTAAAGTATGGGTAGAGTATCCGCAAGGTTGGTTAAGTAAGTTAAGCGAGCGTGAAGGAAATGCACAAGCAGCTTGGCGAACCGATCCGTCAAAAAGCGGTAAAGCAGGTTCGATGGGCGATATTGGTACACATGCCGCACATTTGGCCGAGTATGTTACCGGATTACAAATTACCAAGCTTTGTGCCGACCTTAATATAATGGTGCCCGGTCGTATGCTAGATGATGACGGGAATGTGTTATTGAAATTTAGTAATGGGGCGGCCGGTGTATTAATGGCATCACAAGTTGCCGCAGGTGAAGAGAACGCGTTAAAGATTAGAGTATATGGCGAAAAAGGCGGTATCGAATGGGCTCAGATGGAACCCAATACCCTCATCGTAAAATGGTTGGAAGCGCCTACCCAAATATTAAGAGCCGGCGGTAATTATGGTGATCGTTTATCGAGTTATGCCACGCATAATTGCAGAACGCCGGGCGGCCATCCCGAAGGTTACCTTGAAGCATTTGCGAATATTTACAAAAACTTTGCACTTACATTAGCTGCTCGTATTGAAGGAACAACGGCGCCTAAAGAAGCTGCCGACTTCCCTTCTGTTGCAGATGGCATAAGAGGTATGACCTTTATTGATGTGGTGGTTGCTTCCGGGCAATCAAATGAAAAATGGACCAATTATCCGGATCCGGCTTAAAACAATTTTTCTTAACTATTCAGTAACTTCATTAATCTTCATTTATGCAAACTATCAAAGGCCCGGGTGTATTTCTAGCCCAATTTGCGGGCGATGCGGCTCCTTATAATTCATTGGAAGGTATTTGCCAATGGGCAAAGGAAAAGGGATTTGTTGGCGTGCAAATACCATCTTGGGATAGCCGATTTATTAATTTGCAATTAGCTGCCGAAAGTAAAACCTATGCGGATGAATTAACGGGTACCGTGCAAGCAGCCGGATTATCTATTACCGAATTATCCACCCATTTACAAGGTCAATTAGTTGCTGTACATCCGGCTTATGATACGTTATACGATGGCTTTGCACCGGAAGCATTGCGGGGAAATCCAAAAGCGAAAACCGAATGGGCCATTCAACAATTAAAATATGCGGCAAAAGCCTCTCAAAATTTAGGCTTAACGGCACACCCCACTTTCAGCGGATCATTTTTGTGGCATTTGGTTTATCCATGGCCGCAGCGCCCTGCGGGATTAGTAGAAGCAGGGTTTACCGAATTGGCCAATCGTTGGTTACCTATTTTGAATTATTTTGATGAATGCGGGGTGGATGTATGTTATGAAATTCATGCCGGAGAAGATTTGCATGATGGGGTTTCCTATGAAATGTTTTTGGAAAAAGTAAATCAACATCCGCGTGCTTGTTTATTATACGATCCGTCGCACTTTATTTTGCAATGTCTCGATTACAAAGCCTATATCGATCATTATCATACACGCATTAAAGCCTTTCATGTAAAGGATGCAGAGTTTAATCCCAACGGAAAGCAAGGCGTTTATGGCGGTTTTCAAAGCTGGGTTGATCGGGCAGGACGTTTCCGTTCATTAGGCGACGGGCAGGTTGATTTTAAAACAATTTTTAGCAAATTGGCACAATATGGTTACCAAGGCTGGGCCGTATTGGAATGGGAGTGTGCCATTAAAAATTCGGAAGACGGTGCAAAGGAAGGTGCACCTTTTATTAAGGATCATATTATCAAGGTTACAGAAAAAGCCTTTGATGATTTTGTACAAACACAAAGTGATGATACCTTTAACAGAAGTTTGTTAGGACTTTAATTTTATTACTCAATTAATATTTCAAAAATGAAAAAGACTTTATTAGGCCTGCTGGTAGTTGCAGGATTAGTAGCTTGTGGCGGAGGTGCCGGAACGGACGCTGCTAAAGGTGGGGAAAAAGATAATACACAAGACCCTGCTTATATCGCAGGAAAAGAACTAGTTGCAAAATCAGATTGTGGTACTTGTCACAAACCGGATGAACAATTTACCGGGCCGTCATTTAAAATGATCGCTGCTAAATATCCTTATAATGTTGAAAGTTTTGAAATGCTTTCCAGTAAAGTATTAAAAGGAGGAACCGGTGTTTGGGGGCAAATTCC
>JBJOQA010000481.1:0-3188 GCA_046050225.1 Bacteroidota bacterium
GTATTGACCAATTTTTTGGAATATGATGCAGTGGAGCAAGATTTGCGCCAGGTGGACGTGGTGTTTTACTGTTTAGGCGTTTATACCGGAGCGGTTCCGCCGGAGCGTTTTAGGCAAATTACCGTAGACTATCCCTTCGCACTTGCGCAAGCGCTTTATCGATATTCGCCACAGCTGCGTTTTTGTTTGTTGAGCGGACAAGGGGCAGATAGAACGGAAAAAAGCAAATTGATGTTTGCGCGCGATAAAGGAACCATTGAAAACCTTTTAGCAAATATGGGGTTTGATGCCTTTATTTCTTTTAGGCCGGGTTATATCTATCCGGTGGTTGCACGTAAAGAACCCAATTTAATGTATCGATTTACAAGAAAACTATATCCGGTTTTAAAATTAATGGGAGATGGCTTTAGTATAACCTCCACACAGTTAGCAGCAGTGATGTTTCGGATTGGGATGCGAGGTTGTTCGCAGGAAGTATTAGAAAATAAGGAGATGATACAATTATTAAAAAACTAAGTGAAGGATTTTCATTGATGTTACATGTTGAAATATTTTGTAGCAGAGGTTATAATAAAGTAGTCGATTAAATGGCGAATTGTATTGATGTTCAGTTGCTTATACAATAATTTGGAAGAAATTGAGTTATAGGGTGATCCTACATACAAAAACACAATTATTTCAATGATAGTTAAGCAAGAGATTCAGCTAATCGTTCGGCAACTGTTTCAATTTAAAAAAATTGGAAGGGTTTTGATATTTGCCATATTTCCGGCGATATTATTTTACTTTATTGCAATCTATATTTTGCAACAGCAGGGTTTTCAAACAGTAGAGATAATCAGAGATTTAGCCCAATCTGCCGACGTATCCAGTTTTTTAGGATTTATATCAAATATGGGTGTTTGGATGTGGGTGAGTGCCGGGTCGATATGTTTTTTTGCAAGATTTAGTGATGTTAAAATTTTAGATCGGAAACAGCGCGAGCTTTTGTTATTGCTAGGCTTCTTTTCTGTTTTATTAGCGGTGGATGATTTTTTTATGTTGCATGATCGATACATCAATCAAAAATTAATGTATGCTGTTTATGCATTGTTAGCGAGTGGTTTGCTAGTAAGAAATTTGAAGCTCATTTTGGCCATAGATGGCTTTGCTTTTTTGTTGGCTGTTGGCACGCTAGGCGGGTCTATTATAACCGACTTGTTACAATTTGTATTGAAAATGCCCTATTCTACCCAACAATTGTTAGAAGAGTGTTTTAAATTTATTGGTGCAGCTACTTGGTTATATTTTTGTTGCAAAACAGCAATGTTTCGGAAAACGGATTAGTAAAAATTTTAGCCATAAAATATTAAAAGCGTAAATCAAATTTTTATGATGATTTACGCTTTTTACTTTAATATATGTTTTCATTTGTTATTTAATTAATTTTAAATACTTTTATGAAAATACTTTTATGTATAAATTGTTTTTAACTCATTTGTTCTTTTTTTTCTCCATTGGGTTAATGGCACAAGAGCATGTAACTGAAACAAATCTTAAGATTCGGTCGTCTCAAAGATTATTTCGTTATGAAATTGGTGATGAGCAACATCCTGTTTTGGTTAAGCAACAAAGTAGAAACGAGTATTATTGTCAAAAGTATTTTACAGATGTACCGATATTTGAATTTTATAATGATGTTGAAATCATTGATGATGTAAAAATCCTTTTGAATGGTTCTAAACGGCATAATATAAAGCCGAAATATGAATATTATAATACTGATGGAATTTTTTATTCGGATGTTCGCGTATGTAATTTTACAATTCCTTTATACAATCATAGATCAAAAGCCGAAGTATACATTGAAAAGACCGTGCTTGATCCAAAATATTTTACTACTATTTTTTTTCAAAATCAATTTGAAACAGACATACAGGAGGTGAAATTAATCATACCTCAATGGATGGAGGTTGAGATAAGAGAATTGAATTTTATTGGATATGCAATTACTAAGCAGGTGGAAAATGTAAATGATGCAACAGTTTACACCTATAAAATGATTCAATTACCGCCTTTTAAAGAAGTGGCTTCTGCTCCTGGCCCCACCTACTTTGCACCTCATTTGTTGGTTCTAAATAAAAATGCAAAAACGCAAGCGGGTCAGATAAATTATTTTAACACACTACAGGATCAGTATAATTGGTATCGAAATTTAGTAAGTCAAATTGGAAATGAATCAATCACTATCAAAAATCAGGTAATAGAGATTATTAAAAATGCAAAGTCGGACGAACAGAAAGTAAAGGCTATTTACCAATGGGTACAAGACAACATTAGATATATCGCATTTGAAAATGGTATTGCTGGTTTCAGGCCAGAAAAGGCGCAAGATGTATTAAGAAAAAAATATGGCGATTGCAAGGGTATGGCGAATTTAATGACAGAAATGCTTCGATTAATTGGATTGGATGCACGACTATGTTGGTTGGGTACCAAGTATATTGCATATGATCATAGCACACCTTCTTTGGCAGTTGATAATCACATGATTTGTGCTTGGATGAATAATGGTCGTCCGGTATTTCTTGATGCAACAGAGAAGTACAGTGGTTTGGGATATTATGCAGAACGGATTCAAGGCAAGCAAGTAGTAATTGAAAATGGAGAAAATTATTTACTTGAAACTATACCTGTGTCGGATGCTTCACAAAATAATTCAACCGAAACCAGAATATTGACTATAGAAGGAAATTCGCTGAAAGGACAAGTTAATCAAATATGGAAAGGGGAAAGTAAAGAGTGGTTATTAGTTAGTCTAAATAATATTAAACAAGATAAGCAAGAAAAAGCCCTTCAACAATATTTGTCTGAAGGAGATGTAAATTTTCAAATTACTAATTTGAAAATTGATAACATTGATGACTATAGTTCCAACTTGAAACTGGATTATGATTTAAACTGGAATAAGGTTATTTCAATATTTGGGAATGAACTATTTATTGATTTGGACAATCGTAAATACTTAGACAAATATAAATTGGATACAGTTAATAGAAGGGTTCCCTATTGGTTTCATTTTAAGCAGAGTAATGTATTTGAAACGATATTAGTTTTGCCCGCCGGAATAATACCTTCTGCGCTGCCTAATGATTTTCAAATCAATCGACCTAGCTACAATTTTTCAGCTAAATATGTTTATTCAAACG
>JBJOQA010000482.1:0-2858 GCA_046050225.1 Bacteroidota bacterium
ATGTCGCACAAAATTAAGGAATTAAGTTTTGTTTAAAGTTTAATTTATAAGGTTTTTTGTTATGAATTTTCAGCAATTACTATTTACATACCGTTGAATACCCACTTAAATTAGCATATATTCTAAATATCAGCAACGGTAATGCTTTTTACTTCGCTAATCATTAAATGTTTGGAACAATTGACTATTTTTTTGTTTAACCAAAAAAAAAAAACGTCTTGATTTCACAAGACGTTTCCCTATATAAATCTTTAAAACTTAAGCTTCTTTCAAGTTCAACTTACTGTTGTTACGGCTGAAGCCAAAATAAATCGTCAAACCAATAAGCAGCCAAACTGTGAAATAAATCCAGTTCCAAACACTTAGCTCTGCCATCATATACAAACAACAGATTAAGCCTAACAATGGAATCAATGATAAATTTTCTTTAAATGACCAAACCGATAATCCAACCAAAACAATCAGAAAAATCCACATCGGAATTTTATGTTTGAATAAACCTAAACCACTTTCGTATTTAATCGAATCCGATATTGGTAAACCTTTAATTACACTGGCATATTTAGCATCGTCTTGCTGATATTGACTTAGTAAAAATTCTAAATCCGGAGTACCTTTAGTAGCATTTTTTGCATCAACACTAACTAAATAATCATACACTTTTTGAGTTTCTTCTTTATCTAATGATGTAATTATCGCTGCTGAACTATTGATTTGAGTTTCGTTAGTGATAAAATCCATCGTTGATTTTTTATTATAACCAAAAGCAAAAACCAACCCAATACTAATCAAAACTGGCATAATGAATTTTGAATTCACGTAAGGTGTTTTGAATTTTCCACGAGGAATATCGGTTCTGTTTTGCAAAGCCAAAACTCCGGCACAAACCAATACAAAAGCAAACAATGTCCCAATACTGCACAAATCCGTAACCATGGTTAAATTCAAAAATAAAGCGGGTATTGCCACTACAAAACCGGTAACAATTGTAGCATAAGAAGGTGTTTTGAATTTAGGGTGCACTTTAGAAAAACGTTTTGGTAATAATCCATCACGGCTCATACTCATCCAGATACGAGGTTGTCCCATTTGAAATACCAATAAAACACTCGCCATTGCAATTACAGCACTTACGGCAATAATTCCCGACATCCATTTTAAATGCAATTTATCAAATACAAATGCTAATGGATCTCCTACATTCAATTCGTTATAACTCACCATTCCGGTTAAAACCAATGCGATTGCAATATATAAAAGAGTACAAATAATAATGGCCCACATCATTCCTTTTGGTAAATCCCGTTGTGGATCTTTACATTCTTCGGCAGTTGTAGAAATAGCATCAAATCCAATATACGCAAAGAATACAGCCGAAACTCCTTTTAAAACCCCACCAACTCCATTAGGTGCAAATGGATGCCAATTATCAACATCTACATAAAAAATCCCTACAGCAATTACTAAAAGTACGATACATAATTTAACAACAACCATTAAATTACTGGCATTACGAGACTCTTTCATACCACGATAAACCAAAGCAGTTATTAAAACAATAATTAATAAAGCTGGTAAATCAGCCACAAGGTGAAAGGAACCAATAACCGGTGAAGTAGTCCATGCTGTATATGCTACTTGGGTTGCTAAACTTAAATTTTCAAATGTTTTTCCTCCCTGCATTAAAGCAGTAGCATCTTTAAAACCATTGGAAGCCGATAAATAATCCATCTGAACATATTGTGGCAAATGAATCCCCATGCTATCGAGCAATCCTGTAAAATAATCACTCCACGATATGGCTACCGTTATATTACCTACTGCATATTCCATTATTAATGCCCAACCAATAATCCAAGCAATTATTTCTCCAAAAGCGACATAAGAATAGGTATAAGCACTTCCGGAAACAGGAACCATCGAAGCAAATTCAGCGTAAGCAAAAGCGGCAAAACTGCACGCAATAGCAGTAAATAAGAAAAGAAAGATAACTGCCGGACCTCCATCAGCACTTGCTTTCCCAATGGTGCTAAAAATACCTGCACCTACAATTGCAGCAATTCCAAAAGCGGTTAAATCACGAGCTGTTAAATGCTTTCCAAGTGCATTATGACCATCCGTATTGTTTTTTTCAACCTGTTTTAAAATTTCTTGTACTGTTTTCTTTCTGAATAAACCCTTTAATGCCATGTCGCAAATTTTATCATTAAAAATAATCTGTCGTTAATTTTACGGTTTAATCCAAAAATAACGTGAATTTTATAAAAAATTAAATATATAAAACAATTTAAATATTCGAAATTTTACGGGAATAACTTTGTTTTTAATTTCAAAATTCATTCCGTATTTCATTTTTTTTAGGCTTTAAAATGAAAAATTATCATTTTATAATGCTTTTTTGCATGAAATAATAGATATAAAATAAAAAAACTAAACGGATTCCTTTTTACAATATTACACATTTAATGTTTCAAAACAAGTACTAATCTATTTTAAATATGATTTTAGAACAGATACAGGATGCAGCGCTTTTCTATTAGTTCCATCAAAAATTTGATGACGACAACTTGTTCCTGCAGCAGCAATAGTTATAGTGGCATCTGTTGCTCTGATTTTTGGAAACAAAGTATCTTCTCCCATTTGCATACTGATGTCATAATGCTCTTTTTCGTATCCAAAAGAACCTGCCATTCCACAACATCCCGAATTATAAATCGTAACCGAACTGTTTTTTGGCAAATTCAGCATGGCAAAAGTCGCTTCAATAGAACTCAATGACTTTTGATGACAATGCCCGTGAATCTTTATTGTTTGCTCCATATCAGAAAATTGTCCTGAATGAATTTTTCCAGTTGTAA
>JBJOQA010000483.1:0-6213 GCA_046050225.1 Bacteroidota bacterium
CTTAAACGACTTCCATCAGTACCGCCACGAATACTTTCTTTTTTCACCAATAATCCGGCTCTGCCGATTGCTTCTTCAGCAAAAGCAACCACTTGCGGATGTTGGTCTAATATCATTTTCATATTACGGTATTGCTCTGTAATTTGATATTGCATGGAGGCTCCAGCAAAAGTATGTACCACTTCTTCGGCAATTTCTTTTAAGCGAGTATGATGTTGTTCTAATCCGAAGTTGGTAAAATCACGCACGATAAACTGTATGGTGGCGCGTTCCGAAATTCCGTTAACGGCAACGGGATGTACAAATCCTTCACGGCCCTGTGTGGTTTCAGGGCTCCATTCATTTTTAGGTAGCGCATCTAATACAGCCGCAGCCACTTTCAACGCATTTACCAATTTATTTTTTGCATATCCCGGATGGGTAATTACGCCATCAATGATAATAGCAGCAGCATCTGCGCTAAAAGTTTCATCTTCCAAACTTCCGGCTTCGCCGCCATCTAAAGTGTAAGCAAATTGGGCATTAATTTTACTTAAATCAATTTTTGCCGTACCCTGACCCACTTCTTCATCAGGTGTAAAAATGATACTGATATCACCATGCAATACTTCGGGATGTTGCATAAAGAAATCGGCTGCCGCCATGATAGCCGCTACACCACTTTTATCATCTGCACCCAATAAAGTAGCACCGCTTGCCGTGATAATATCTTGACCGATTTTAGTTCCCAAATAAGAACTATTTTTTATAGATAAAACTTGTGTAGGATCATCGGGCAACACGATATCATTACCCATATATTGGCGATGCAATATAGGTTTCACCTCAAATCCACTGCAATCGGGTGCAGTATCAACATGACTGCAAAATGCAATGCCCGGAATATTATTTTTAGTACTATTGGCGGGGATGGTGGCATACACATAACCAAATTCATCGGTTTGCGCATTGCTGATTCCTAAGGCCAATAACTCTTCATACAATAATTGACTCAGTTGCTTTTGCTTTTCGGTAGTGGGATGTTGATTGCTGGTTGGATCGCTTTGGGTATCGATTTGAACATAACGCATAAAGCGTTCGGCCACATTTTCAGGTGCAATTTGAATTAACGACATATTACCGGCTTTTCTGATTATAGTAAGCAGTAAAGCTAATAATTATTTGGCGTTTACCAATCTGGGCCGGCAATAAGAATCCCGATAACAATGAATAGAAAATGCTACTCATCATCATCGGGATAAAAACTTATTTGAAAGATTAACCTGCGATTTCAACAAGTTCGATATCGAACACTAAATCTTTACCGGCTAAAAAGTGATTGGCATCTAAAACGATGACATCTTCTTTAATTTCAACAACCACTACCGGGAAAGGATTACCGGCTTGATCGCTCAACATTAATTGTTGACCCAATTCTAATTTCATATCAGCAGGAACCTGCGCTGCTGGAAATGGGATAATGGCATCTTCATTTTTTTCGCCGTAGGCATCCGCAGCAGGAATATTAATTTGTTTTTTTTCGCCAACAGTCATACCGGGCATAGCCGCATCAAAACCTTTGATCATTTGGCCTGCTCCAACGGTAAACTCAAGTGGCTCTCTTCCTTCAGAAGAATCAAACTGCTCACCATTGGTTAACTTTCCGGTGTAGTGTACTTTCACCACATCGCCGTTTTTTACTTGCATATTATGTGTTTTAAATTGTCTGCTAATAGTTATACAGACAGGTGGATAATTGACCCTGTTTTGTGCAGGATTTGCAAAGTAAGTCATAAAACCACAAACGATTTAAAAAGATTTTTACACCTTTGGGTGATGAAACTTTCCATTTGCTGCCGTTTTTTGGTTCTAATAGCCATAATAATTCTCCATTGCTTTGCCCCTGCCAAGGCGCAACAAGTAATTACCGGTGCCGAACGTATGGAAGTATACCTTCCCTTGCTAAAGGGCAAGAAAGTGGGTGTTTTCGCCAATCAAACTAGCATGGTAAAGCAAACCCACCTGGTAGATACCCTTTTAAAAAGAGGTATTTTAGTGAAGAAGATATTTGGTCCGGAGCATGGTTTTCGCGGCAAAGCCGATGCCGGAGAATTGGTAAAAAGTGGCAAGGACGCAGCTACCGGCCTACCCATCATCAGTTTATACGGTAATCATAAAAAACCTACTGCCGCAGATTTAGCAGATATAGACGTGTTGATTTTTGACATTCAGGATGTAGGTGTAAGATTTTACACGTTTATTTCATCGTTGGAATATTGCTTAGAAGCTTGCTTAGAGCAAAAAAAAGGTTTATTGGTATTAGACCGCCCCAACCCAAATGGTTTTTATGTAGATGGACCGGTTTTAGAACCGGCATTCAAAAGCTTTGTGGGTATGCAACCTATCCCTATTGTTCATGGCTTAACCGTGGGAGAATATACCTTGATGTTAGCAGGCGAACAATGGTTATCTCCCGCTGCCAATGCTGCCAACAGTTACAATGTAAATACCCAACCAACTGCAGATACGCCCTTTCATATTCAGGTGATAAAATGCAAAAATTATACCCACCAAACCAAGTACAAACTTCCGGTAGCGCCTTCGCCAAATTTGAGAGACATGCAAAGTATTTACCTCTATCCCTCCACTTGTTTTTTTGAAGGAACGGTATGTAGCGAAGGCAGAGGAACCGATCGACCCTTTCAAATTTTTGGTCATCCTACCCTACCCAAACATCTATTTTCATTTGTACCCAAACCAAATGAAGGAGCTAAATCTAGTAAATGTTATCAGCAAACTTGCTATGGATGGGATGAAGGCGGAAGCGTACCCGAGGTTTTGAAAAAATTGGACAGCAAAATACAATTGAAATATTTTTTGGAGGCATATCGCTTATTTCCCGGAAAGGATAGTTTTTTCTTAAAAACAATGTTTATTCATAAATTGGCAGGTAATGACCGGCTTATGCAGCAGGTTATTTCCGGCGCAACCGAAAATGAAATTCGTGAAAGTTGGAAACCGGCTTTAAATCAATTTAAATTGAAAAGAAAAAAATACCTGTTATACCAGGATTTTGAATAATGAAAAACAAGCAGCAAATCCTTCTATTAATTGTGTTGTATTTGCTGCAGCACCTCCCTTTAAAGGCGCAACTTCAAACACTTCAATTTAGTCACCTCACCGTAAACGAAAATTTATCGCAAAGCGTAAATAATTGTATTTACAAAGACAGCAGAGGTTATGTTTGGATAAGTTCATACGAAGGTTTGAATAGATTTGACGGCACTAATTGTAAGGTATTTAGACATGAAGCCTTTAATCCAACCTCCATACGAGGAACGCTGTTTTTGAATATCATGGAAGATAAAGCAGCTAATTTATGGATTGGCAGTAATGATGGCCTAGTAATGTATCAACGTAAGGAGGATCGATTTTACACCTACTATTTTTCGGGAAATGGCAATAGTAGCACCAAAATTTATTCTCCTTTTTACATTGATGATTTACAACAAATTTGGGTTCAATCCGGCACGCAAATTTTAACCTTTCAACCGGCCACGAAGCAATTTACTTTTCGTTATAATATTGATCAAGCTAATCAAATCATATTTGCGCCTGTTTACGCAAATTTATATGAGCCCTTGAAATATATTTTTGGGGCTATCAAAAATGGATCTGCAATTTTTAAACTACAAATTCAAGGTACTCGAATAGATTCAACCCAAATTCAGCTGCCTAAAAAACTAGGAAGCGCCGGCATTACCGGCTTAGTTTGTAAAGATCAACAATGCTATATCGGTACAGACGCCGGCTTGATAGTGTATAACCAAAAATCATTTAGCCGATTTGGAGAAGGTAGTAAAATGGGGAATTACTTCATTACGGCGATCGCATTTGATCAACAACAACGTTTATGGTTGGGCACGCAACGTGATGGTTTAATCGTAGCAGATCGAAAAAACGAATTGGTATTAACCACCTATAAGGCCGATCCATTTAGAACAGCCTCTTTATCGGGCAACCAAATACAATACATTTATTTGGATGATGAAAATAATTTATGGGCTGCAATTTGGGGACAAGGCATTGATTATGCCAATTTGAACCAATTTAAATTTACCCATGTTTTTAGTCGGCAAGAAGCGGCTTCCTTTAAATCAGATAATTTTATTCGATCTATTATTGAAACTAGTAAGGAAGATCTTTGGTGTGCCACACAAAACAATGGTATCCTTAGATTTGACAAGCAATATAACTTTCAAGGCAAATTAAATGTAGCCATTCCCAACTCTATCGAACATATTGCAAAGGATAATAAGGATGGCATATGGATTTCGACTTTAGCAGGTTTATATTACATGAATATCAAAGATCAAAAACCATTTCGTGTAAATGAATCTGTTAGTAAAGAAAATGTAGCGGCGGCTCAATATAATTTTACTTTTTGTTTGCGCAACGGTAAAGTTTTAGCTTCTTCCAATAATGGTTTAAAATGGATAGAAGGCAACGGCAAAAAATATATTTCAAAACCGGTGGCCGGTATATACAATGGAGATGTTTACTTAACTAGCTATGAAGATGAAAGTGGTAACATCTATGTTTCAAGAGCTTTCAAAGGATTTGCAAAGTACCGATTAGAAGGCGATTCGTTTGTATTGATAAAGGCCTTCCCTTCACAATCAAGCATTAAATGTTTTTCTAAAGCAGATCCGGAAAATATTTGGATTGGCACCACCAATGGATTGTTTCAATTGAATATTACGAATAACAAAATTTCGCATTATTTAAATACTACGAATGGACTAGCGAATCAATATGTGTATGGCATTTTACCGCATGAATCTTCACTTTGGATTAGCACCAATGCAGGTATTTCGGCCATCCAATTGCAACCGCTTAGCATCACCAATTTTCAACTCAATGATGGTTTGCAGAGCAAAGAATTTAATACGTATGCCTTTTGTAAAAGAGCATCCGGAGCGTTTGTATTTGGCGGCGTAAATGGCATGAATTTTTTTATACCTGCAAAGGTAAAACCGTTTAAACATGACCCACCTATTCAGTTAGAATATGTTCAAATTAATGATGCACCCTATCAATCAGGCATTAATCCCGGCGAATTACAAGCCTTATCATTGGATTATGCGCAAAATACCATCAGTGTAGGATTTGCAATTTTAGATTATGTAGATCCGGCGGGCAATAATTTAAGATACATGCTATCGGGCTATGATAAAAACTGGATTGAAGTACCTAACAAAACGAAAATCAGATATGGCAATTTACCTCCCGGAAATTATACCCTCTTGGTTCAATCCGTGAGTGGCGACAAAATCATTTCCAATCATATCTATCGTTTAAAAATAATGATAAAAACGCCTTGGTTTTTGAGTTGGTATTTTTTTGTAGGTGTTACTGTTTTGGCCTTAATTATTGCTACCCTTATAATTCGATTTTTCTACCAGCGTGAATTGCAAAAACAGCTCATGATACGAGAAAAAGAACAAGCCATTGAAAAAGAAAGAACCC
The DNA here is from genome assembly GCA_046050225.1 of Bacteroidota bacterium. Taxonomy (GTDB): domain Bacteria; phylum Bacteroidota; class Bacteroidia; order Chitinophagales; family Chitinophagaceae; genus Ferruginibacter. The sequence continues at coordinate 5,509 of JBJOQA010000483.1, forward strand.
GCATTGCAACAGACATGCATGATGATTTTGGCGCCAATTTGAGTAGAATCAAATTCATTAGTGAAAAAATGCAGATTAAAGCAAAAGGCGATGCTAACATACAGCAAGACCTCAATAAGATTTCAAATTACAGCGATGAAATGGCCGAAAAAATGGGTGAAATTGTTTGGGCGCTCAATCAACGGCATGATAGTTTAGAAGATTTAGTTAGCTTTTGCAGGTCGTATGCCTCTGAATATTTACAAGACAAAAACATCCGTTTGTATTTTGAAAGCCAATTAACCGCGAATCCAAAAATACATGGAGAAATTAGAAGGAACATTTTCCTGGCAGTAAAAGAGAGCATACACAATATTGTAAAACATGCAAATGCAAGTGAGGTTAGCATTCAATTTCAGCAATCAGAATTATTGGTCGTAACCTTAAAAGACAATGGTGTCGGTATTAATTTGCAACAAATTAGGCCATTTGCCAATGGATTGGAGAACATGAAAAAGCGTATGGCTGATATTGGCGGAACATTTGAAATTGAAAAAATGGAGGGTACACGCATTACTTTAACCGTGCCTATATAACAAAATACCTATATGCCGGTAACGCCATATTTTTTAATATTGTGATTATGTCAAGAATTAGAGTTGCCATCGTAGAAGATTTGGAGGAAGTCATTGAAGGCCTTTCCTTGTTCATTGAGCAAGATCATGA
>JBJOQA010000484.1:0-3095 GCA_046050225.1 Bacteroidota bacterium
AAGATTTAAAACATCTTTTACATCACCAAAACTTTGAATTTTGTTGTAATCAACAATAAGGGTAAGGTTGTTTAATTGGTGATGGGGTGCAAATAAAATAGCTTCCCAATTAGAACCTTCATCTAACTCTCCGTCGCTTACAATCGTGTACACTTGCCAGTTAGTTTGTTTTCTTTTTCCGGCCAAAGCCACGCCGCAAGCCACATTTAAGGCATGACCCAAACTGCCGGTAGACAATTCTATCCCCGGTATTTTATGGTTCACATGTGAAGTAAAATAGCTGCCATTTTTAGTGAACGTATTCAATGCGGCTTCATCATAAAATCCAACTTCGTGTAGTAGGGTGTATAAAACTGTGCAGGCATGACCCTTGCTATAAAACAAACGATCTCTTGTTTCATCATTGGGGTTATCAATATTGTAGTGCAAGATTTTGCCGTACAATACTGCCAACACGTCTACAATCGACAAAGCTCCACCAATATGTGAAGCTTTATTGTCGTGCGCTAATTGAATGATTTGTTTGGCAACCTTTTGCGCCAAAGGCTTTGATTCGAAAACTTTATGCGCCATATTGCTGAATAATTGATTGGTGTTTATTCGGATGTAAAAAGAAATAATTGGTTTGGGTGGTTTCCGGTGTTACTTCTTTTAATATTGCCAATTGATCTTTACCATTATTTACAAAGCATTGGTAACCTGCTGTTGCTAATAACTGAATAATATCATTCGGATGATAATTAAACTTAGCAGCCCATTTACGCAGCATTTCGCAAAAAATTATGGGTTGTTGTTCGCTGATTGTTTGCAATCCGCCTTCAAACACAAATAACTCTGCACCTTCCACATCGCATTTAATTACGTCAATTGTTAGGTTATTTGCTTTTACATAATCATCCATGCGTTTTACCTCACAAACGGTTTCAATTATATCGGCTTCGCCGCTGATATTTTCGGCTGAATTACTTACGGAGGTATGTGGAGACGTATAAAATTTAAGGGTGGTATTTTCTTTAGAGAAACCAAAATTATGCAACACGATATTTTGCATTTCATTTAACGCAACATTCTTTTCTAAAGAACTATAGGTTTGTAATAAAGGTTCAAATGAATAGATAGTAGCCTGCGGCTGTTTTTTGGCCAAGCCGATAGAGTACCATCCAATATTAGCGCCAATATCGAAAATAAACTTACTGTCTTTGATTACTTGGTATAATAGACCTGCATCTTCCGTTTCATAGGCCTCGAAATTCATGATTTCGAAAGGAGCCGTTCTTTTATCTGCTTTAGTGCAATAAAACTTAATTTGATCTTCTTTGGAAGTAAATAAGATACCATCGGCAGTAATTTCAATTTTTCCTAAATCTGTTTGCTGCAATAGATTACAGTATTCAAATAATTCTTGATGTTGTTGATACATGGCATCAATAAATGCCGGTTTGGTAATTTCGCCTTTTCTGAATTGCTCTTTGATATTTACTTTCATAATCGCTTTATGCTTTAATAAAAACTGTCAATTGTTTTTTTAAATCCATCTGCAACCGATGTGGTTGGCTCCCATCCCAGTGCATTTATTTTGCTAATATCCGGACACAATTTATTAAATGTGCTGGTTAAATATTGCGATGGATCCACTGTTTTGAAAACTGCTTTTAAGTTTAATTGCGGATAAAGATTTACTAAAAGGGTTGCCAATTCTTTTATGGAAATTGCACCTGCAGGATTACCTACATTGTATGCTTCTCCGGCTTTGCCGTTTAATAAAACCGTAAAGAAACCGATTGTAGCATCTGCTAAATAGCAAAAACTACGCACTGCGCTGCCATCACTATTCATCACAATATCTTCCCGCTTAATAATATTAGCAACAAAATCTGCAAATACTCTTCCATCATCCAAACTCAAACCTGGTCCATAGGTATGAAACGGTCGCGCCATTACCACCGGCACTTGCTTTTGTGCCATAAAAGAAACACATAAGGTTTCGCCCATGCGTTTACTTTCGGCATAACAAGATCTTACCTGTGTAGGATCAATAGCACCATAGCTACTTTCGGCAATTGAATCGGATGCTGCTAAAGCTCCATAAACCTCACTGCTGCTGAAATATAAAAATCGCTCCACTTTTTTAGTAGCCGCTAATTCTAATAAATGATAGGTACCTAAAACATTGGCTGATAAGGTTCCAATTGGATCTACACCATAATATTTAGGACTAGCTTGACTCGCGGCATGAATAATAAAATCGATATTGTCGGGATGCGATAAAGGTGCATCAATATTGGTATGCCATAATTCAAGATGTGCATCCTGCAGATAATCTTTAAACTTCAATTTTGCTTTTTCAATATTACGCACCAATCCAATCACCTTAATATTAGCGTTCTGCTTATGATTGAGCCACAATAAGGTTTTTACCATATAAGCAGGTAAAAAACCGTTGGCACCGGTAACTAAAACCGTTTTATTATAAAACTGTTGCCATGGCAAATCGGCAGCAACAATTTGCTCCAAATCGGCTAATACAATGGCGTTGGTTTCCATTATTGATGAATAAATTTATGAATGATGGAAGCAATATAATCATAATGATTTTCTTCTAAACCCGGCCACACGCCTAACCAAAATGAACGATTCATAATGGTGTCGGTATTTTTCAAATCATCAATTTTACGATATTGAATATCTTTATAAGCCGGCTGACGCAAAAGGTTTCCGCCGAATAATAAACGCGTTCCAATTTTATTCGCTTCTAAAAATTGAACTAATGCTCCTCTGTCTAATTTACTTTCATTGCGCAGCGTAATTAAAAAGCCAAACCAACTTGGGTCGCTATTGGGCGTTGCCTGCGGCAGAATAAAATGTTCTTCAAATTGTTGTAATCTGCTGTAAAGCGCATTAAAGTTTTCGCGTCGACGTTGAATGAAATAGTCGGCTTTTTTCAATTGGTTTACACCTATCGCAGCTTGCATATCGGTAGCTTTCAAGTTAAAACCGATATGACTGTAAATATATTTATGATCGTAACCGCAAGGCAATTCGCCTAGTTGCCATTCAAATCTTTTTCTGCAAGTATTATCAACGCCCGGATCGCA
>JBJOQA010000485.1:0-6787 GCA_046050225.1 Bacteroidota bacterium
CAAATACAATAAATTTTTTGTGCGTATAAACTTTAGCAAAAACCACATAAACAAAAATAATGCAGTCCAAAACCTAATTCCGGTTACACCCACATAAAACGGAACAATTACCATGAGTGTACCAAAAACCAATCGCCATATTCGATGTTGCTTATGACCGGCCAACAACCGAGCTTCATATAAAAATTTTAGAAAGAACAGTGTATAAAAGAAAGAAATAAAGCCGAAGAACCATCTAAAGTTATCAGTAAAACGACTTACAAAAAACTGTACAGAAAGCGCATAAAAATCTGGCTTTGAATTTACCACCGTTTCATTATATACAATGAGTTTATCTTCTGAAAAGGTATGACCCACTAAATAAAAATAGTCGCTCCAAGAATAAGACGATGTGGTGGCAAATGCGACTTTATAACGTACAATATCTCCATTTTTTGTATCATTTAAATAAACAAAAAATCCAAACCAAAATGCAAACAGAAGAATAATTTTATGGTAACTCTTATTCCAAGCCTTACTAATTACAGCCAAAAATCCCAAGCCAGGAAAAAGCAGGCTAAAAATAAAAATAGAGTTACTATCCTGGTCTTTTCTCATACTTTTGGCGATTTTAAATCACTACATAAAGCTAACCATTGGGATGCAATTAACTCTTTTTCATAAAGCGCCACACTTTCTTGTACATCATTCAGCATGGCAGTTCGTAAATCATCTTGTTTCATCATCTCACCTAACGAATCTATATATATAGTCAAATCAAACGACGGAATAACTCTGCAATTTTTTTGATCTACTAAAACCGTACCCACCAAACTGATGCAATCAAATAAAAATGGAACGACACCATATGCTTGTGCTTCTACCAATACCATAGGAAATCCTTCAAAATCAGAAGTCATGATAAAGTACTTTGCTTTTTCCAAGTATGGACGAGGGTCGGCAAAGCCATGAAAAAAATAATTCTTTGTGTTGGTTTCTTTAAATCGCCTTTCCATTTGCATGCGCGCGGGGCCATCTCCAACAATGTCTAATTGCCAATTGGGATGAAGGGCCGACAATTGAATCCATATTTCGGTAACCCGCTCAATTCTTTTTTGTGTAGATTTCAATCCACCAACATACACCACTCGATTTTCTTTAATATCAAGTGCTAATTTATTCGCCTCAAATGGCGCTGGATTAAAAAACCAACCCAATTTATGTGAATAATCATGTTTACCTAAAAAGAATTCAATTTCCGAAACATAACCTGGCGCCAACAGCATCAACCGATCAGAGCCAATAATCACTTCTTCTATTTCTTTCGCAAAACGCTTTTTGAATTTACTACTAATGAACTTCCAAAAAAATGGATGGTTTACCATATTAAACCACCACTTCTTCTTGAAATTATTTGTAATAATACTTTTATAATTTTCGTATAAACATTGAATGCAATTGTGATGTACCGTTATTATTTTTTGCCCTTCTGATTTTGCTGCTACTAATAAACGAATAATTGGCAGGGTGAATCCTGCTTGATTAATGACAATATCAATTTTGAATTGTTCAAGCAAAGATTGTAGCGCAACAACATTTTTAGCTGAATCAGGTTGACTTGCATCTGCAGCATAAAATTGAGGTACGCCATCCATCATACTTTCGGCAGCGGTTGCTGTTGCATAATAGTACACTTGATGATTGGCAGCTAAAAAGGATTTTGCTAATGTTGCAGTAACTCGCCCAACCCCTCCGGTAATGCCGCTAATTTTAAAAGGAGCTACAAATAAAATATTCATCCCAATTTAAATTTCGTGTACACAATACAGTTATAATTTTAACAGGCCATTATCTTGGTCTACTACATCTACTAAATGTGCAAGCAATTGCTCCTGCGCATTTACATCAACAAATTTCAACACATCTGCTTTAGTTTTTAACTGATCAATGGCCAACGCCAAATTTTGTAAATACAGCGTGTAAATATTATTTGTATAAAAATCCCAATTGCCCGGCGGCGAACAAAAAATTACGCGAGTTTTGAAAAAGATGATATCATTCATAGCAGAAGATATATCTGTAATAACCACATCAAATTGGCCAGATTGCAATACGCTAAATAAATCACCTCCAATTTTTTGTTCCCAAGCAATAGGTGTTGATTTTGTTTTTTGAAAAGAATGCTCTTTTACAAAAACATCAAAACCCAATTTGGTTAACTGTTTAGGCAATTCTTGATAAATAGCCAAACGGTCGCCTAACAACAAGGAAGGTGCTAATAATATTTTATTTCCAACAACCTCTTTATAGCGATATTGATTTCGATTGTATTGATTATAAACAGGGTTCCCCCAAGTTACAATTTCAATTTTTTTGCCTGGATTATATTGCAATAAGGTAGATTTAAAATAATCGCTCCAGGCCAAAAACAAATTACACTTCATTATCCGATGCGGAATATCAGAAATTAAACCGGCAGCATAGGTACCATGCTGAATGACAATAAATTTTCGATTGGTTTGCTTTTTACACCACACAAAGTACAAAGTATGCAATCGGGTAATCCAATTAATATCTATGATATACCGAGGCTTTATAATACTTAGCATGATTGCCATGGCACGATAGCGCATTTTTGAATTGCTACCAAAAACAAATGTAGCCTTCCATAACATAATTGGATTAACAAAAATGAAAGACTTACGATTTAAGTCATTGATTAGTGGCACCGAATTTCGGTGCGGATTGATAAACACTAATTGCTTACCCGTTATAAACTGAAGAAACCAATTGATCAAAATAGCAGATTTTATGATTGAACCTGTTTGAACTTTTTAGAGAATTTGCGCATAAAATAAAAGTCCACCAAATAAATACTCACATATGCAATACACATCGATTGCGGGAAATTAATTAAATTAAAACCACGCACACTATAGAAAATAAATAAACTAACTAACCAAACAACAAACCCTGTAACATAACTGACTAACCTACTCAAGTTTTGTTGTACTACCATATATATATTTGAAAAAACACTAAAGATGCTTATCAAGCCAACCAATAGCGACCATTGAGCAGCTTGGATACCCTCCACAAAATTGGGCAATAAGAAGTTAACAAAAAGCGGTAATGCCAACCAGCCAACAATTACTAAAATACTGTTTACCGAAAACCCAACTGCAACCGGCTTCCAAGCAATTTGTAACAATTCTGAAAATCGATGCGACTTGCCCCATGCGTTTGACATTTTGGGGAAAACAACACTACTGATGGAAGTAGAAATAATATTCATCCCTGTTTCTACCATTAATGCCAAACCTAGCAAACCTAATGCTTTAGTACCGCCAATAAATACCACAATTGTTCGCTGTACAATCGGCCACAAGCTGTATACATTGGCTACCCAATAAATAGGCATACCAACTTTTAATAAACTTCTAAAATGATCTTTTTCCCAATGCGGCTGAATTTTAGCCGGTCGCATCCACCAGGTTAAAACAAAATCTGACAAGCATAAAAATATGGCACGAATACACAAACCATAAAAATCAAAATACTTTACAAATACAATACTGGCAAAAGAAATAACTGCATTAATAATATTGATGGTAGCTAACTTATTGAAATCATTATTTGAACGAAATAGAATTTTCAAATATTTGGTTACAAAAAACGATTGAAAAGAGCTAATTCCAATAACGAAAACACCTGCTGCAAATTTATAATTGCCGGCCACCATGAAGCCAATGGAGGTGACCATAGACAATGCTAGAATAATAAATCCAAGTGCTAACGACCAATAAGCAGCGGTTGCTGCCAACTGTTCGGCATGCGGTCGATTATTTTGACCAATATAATAGGGGAAGTTTCTACTAAGTCCACTTGGTATTCCTAACTGAAGTAAAATTATATAGCTAATGATGATAGAAAAACTATTAAACAATCCCAACTGCTCCGGCATCAACCATCGCGCAACAATTAACCCTGAAAGAATGGTTAATGCATTGCTGATAAGGCCCGACATACTGGTTAGTAAAACCATTCTGCCGGAACTTTTTTTATCCTTCAGCGTTATGAATAAATTTCGTAAACGTTGTAACAAATAAGAGAAGTTAAGCTTGCTGTAAATAAGGTTGCAGTACAGCAACTAGTTTATCAAAAATAATTTGTTGCCCAAGTGCATTTAAATGATGGTGATCTTCCAATACGCCATTTGGTGAAAAATCACTATTATCAATAAACTGCATATGCTTTTTTAAAATAGAATTGTATCGCTCTATGCACGTTGAAATACCCGGCACTACTTGTTCATACGCCTGATTACCAGGTAATATACCGATTGCGATAGTAGGTTTACCATCAAATTTCTTCTTAATCTTAAGCAACTGTTCTTCAAATACACGCGGCTTTGTAAAACTTATATGGCGATGTTTACGTAAAAACTTAGTAAGAGGTTTTACAAATCGTACCAACCTAAGTTTTGTAATTACTTGTTGCTCAAACTGACTAAAAGCACGAGGTGCGCAATCAACAATACCTGACTGCAGTACTAAAATATCCGCTTGATAGCAATCATAATAATTCAATGCCAATTGAAGTTGGCTAATGGTTGCCCCCCCCATTCCTACCAATAAAAAATCAACCGAAGGAAATTGTTGTTTAAACTTACTATAGTAAATCTCTTCCCACAAAACTTGGCCATTTTTATGTTTACGAGGTAGAGATACCGAATCGGTTAAAAACAGAACTTTCACTTTACGTGTAATTATTAACGTGAGTAGAAATTATAAATTTTGCCAAGTGAGCGGTGTACCTGCTTTAATATCTTGCGAAGCAGTTTTTCCTAAAATCGTATCATAAAATTTAGGTGCCAGTCCAAAGCCCGGTCTAATAATGCGCGTATTCTCTTTAGTAAATGGTTCTCCTGCTTTAATATCTTTTGAAACGTAAATGCTTCTTTTAAAATCTACACTTTTTGTCTCAGCTTTTTGCACGCCATACTGCACTACACCCAAGGCTAAGAAAGCACGCTCACTTTCAATTACCAAATTTTTTAATTCTTCGGGTTCAATTGAAAAAGCGCTATCAACACCTCCATCGGCTCTGCGAAGGGTAAAATGTTTTTCAATAACACGCGCACCTAATGCTACAGCCGCAACGCTAGCGCCAATGCCCATCGTATGATCAGACAAGCCGATATGGCAATTAAATAATTGTTTTAAATGCGGTATGGTTGCCAAATTGGTATTTTCCGGAGTTGCAGGATAGGTGCTGGTACATTTCAGCAACACTATATCCTGACAGCCATTATTGCGCAATGTTTGAATGGCATCGTCTAAATTAGCAACAGTTGCCGCTCCACTAGAAATAATTACCGGTTTACCCGTAGCTGCTATTTTTTTCAACAGCGGCAAATCTGTATTTTCGAAAGAAGCTACTTTATAAACAGGCACATCTAATGTTTCCAAAAAATCAACGGCTGTTTCATCAAAAGGAGTGCTAAAAGCAATCATGCCTAATGATTTTGCCTTTTCAAAAATCGGTTGATGCCATTCCCATGGTGTATGCGCTTCCTGATAAAGATCATACAACTCACGTCCTTTCCACAGCGAATTTTCATCTTCAATCGTTAACACCCCTTGAAGCGTCATGGTATCGGCCGTGTAGGTTTGCAGTTTAATGGCATGCGCACCTGATTGTGCTGCAATCTCTACAATTTCTAACGCACGCGCTAATGATTGATTATGATTGCCCGACATTTCGGCAATAATAAATGGCTTACTCGTTTCGGAAATTTCGAAATGCGAGATTTTGATTGGCTTAATTGACATATTCTGTAAATCCTTTATAAAATTTAGTTCCGTTAATAGGTGGTTGATAGGCATTTATAGGCAAACCCAGTGCATCTTGAATACTCCAAATTACATCATCAAATCCCATCAAATGTCTGAACCGCACTGTACTTGAAAAACGCGGGTTAATTTCAAAAACACAAGGTCCTTTTGCCACAAGTCTTAATTGAACATTGATAGAGCCTACCAAATTTAATCCTGAAGCAATTTTCACTAACAACTGATGAATTTCTTCATTTTCAATAACTACCCCAAAACCCGAAAAACCTCCGGTTAGTTTGCGGCGATAAATAATGGTACGCACTTCGCCCTGGGTACTGCGAAACAATCCGCAAGTATACTCTTCCTCATCATTCTCCAATAATTCTTGAACAATATAGTCTGCATATTTTTTCTGAAAAAAATCAAAATCTTCGCGCGAGCGAATTAAATGAATCGTTTTGCTTCCTGATCCACTTCTACTTTTCATAATTAGGGGCAATTGCGGATCGGTTACATTTCCAATAACTTCTGTTGCCGGAAAAGGCAATCCTGCTTCTTGCAAAAAATGTACGGTAGCAAGTTTGTCAAATCCGGCATCAAGGGCTTTTAAATTTGCACAAATAACCGGTTTTCCTAAAAAGGTATTTTCAATTCGGTCTTCTGCAAATTTTCTTAATTCCGGCTCTGCAATAGGTAGTATGAGATCAATTTTTTCGCGTTGAATTATCTCTTCTAAAACGGAGCGATAATGCGCCGCCCTACATGCAGGCACTTTATTTACTTGATCAAAAATAAATAAACTTGCATTTTCATCGCTCATATCACAACCAATCACTCTTCCAAAAAGAGGATTTGATTTTAATATTTTACCAATACTTTGTCCGATATCGCCACCACAACCGGTGACCATTATATTTAAAGGTTGACTCATCTGGTTAATACATTTATTAAATAAGGTACATCCGGATCTT
>JBJOQA010000486.1:0-8688 GCA_046050225.1 Bacteroidota bacterium
TATACCCATTTAAATTTAACCAATCCTTCAAGCCTGCACTCTCATTGGCACTGAGCAACAAAATATCATATTCACCCACCAAGTACTGCGCTTCTACCTTTACACCATATTTACGCGTTTCTTTTTCTTCTAACATTGGTGCCGAATCAGTCATCGCTTCCGCCTTCATGGCAACAACTTCTTTATATCTGCGCGATTCGCATGGATTTTCATCATAGTACTCCACCAATCGAGGTGCGCTGTAATCATTGAGTCGCTGAAAAATACTAGGATCTACCACATGGATATCAGATTTTTGCAATACCACGGGCACAGGCACCACCATCGCAAAATCTTTTAAATCGCCTTTAAAATCGTTATACATGGTAATTACATTGCGATTGCCATCGCGTACCAAAATAACTTGGCTCGTTTTATTCTTTAATGAAACATCGGCTTTACTCACATAAAAGCCACAAAAAGAATAGAGTAAGGGTGCAACCAAAACCACACTCAGGATGATTAACATTTTAATTTTCATAAACATTTTTTTACGGGTGATGAATAGATAAAATTTTAGTAGAAATAAAGGCTTCCGGCTTATGCCATTGAAATTGAGGTGCTTTAAAAAAGTAATCTAATATTGGAACCATGGGTTGCATCAACACTAACACCCAAATAGGCGCCCCTTGTAGAAAATGAAAAACAGAGAGATAAAAACTTAGTGCAGCGATGGCCACCACCCAAACCATTCGCGCAGCAAAATGATTGGGCAGGGTTTTAGGATCTGTAATCATAAAAAAGCCAAAAAGTAATAAGCTTCCTGTACTGATGGATTGTAAAAAGAAATCCATTGGCCAATGCAAAAAAATAATTTGCCTCCAAAAAAGTAAGCCACTAAATACACCTAAAAAAACCAAGCTCACCGCTAGCTTTTGCACTTTTGTAACTACGATACAACCCAAGCATAAAACCGTGAAAAATATCATAACGCCGCTACCCCATTGCGCCGGACTAAACCAAGCATCACCGCTAATTGCAACCATGAGCACAATAGCCAAAGCACTAGGATTAAATACATGCTTTCCTTTTACCTGAATAAAATATTTTGATAAAACGGCAATGCCGGAAGCAACAATGGCACTCGCCCAAAAATTAACGCGAAGCAATAAACATAAACTCAAACAAGAGATGATTACACTCCAAACACCTTGCTTCCAGCGTTGAATGAAAGGAATAGTTCTTCGTTGATTGGATACAAAGTATTTTTCGGCAATTACATGAAAAATTAGACCTGATAGGAGATAAGTGCCGTTATTGATCCACTGCGTTTGCCATCCCAAAACAATCGTTCCAAAACCTAATAATATTATTTGAAAGCAAAGTTGAAAATAGCGCGCATCCTTAAAAATTGCAAGTTGCATATATTCGTTTTGGGCTAGGATGTGTTTATGCCAACAATTACACAAGTCAGCTAAAAAATATTTTCCAACTAGTTTAATTCTTTACCATTTAACAATTTTTATTGTTCAAAATCACAACTTGCCTTAATTTGTTGAAAATTTATTTGCCATGCATAAATCTGCTATTAGTTGGTTTGAAATTCCTGCTATTGATATTGATCGCGCTTCGCGCTTTTATGAAAACATTTTTGAGGTACAATTAGTGCCGATGGATTTACCGCAAATAAAAATGCGCATGTTTCCTATTACCGATATGGAAAACGGTGTTGGCGGTGCAGTAGTGGATAGTGGCGGGTTTCATAAACCTTCCTTAACGGATGGCCCACTCATTTACTTAAATGCGAACCCGGATGCACAGTTGGTTTTAAATCGCGTAGCTGCAGCAGGCGGAACAGTATTGGTAGGCAAAACGCCCATCAGCGATGAATATGGTTTTATGGCTGTAATTGTAGATACAGAAGGCAATAGAATTGGCCTACATAGTACATTATGATTAGATTAAGTACCATAATCCCCTTACTGTTGATGTTTGCCCTAAATGGCATAGCACAAGATAGTAGTGTATACCGGCAATTGCAAAATCAGCTTTTAGGTACTTGGGAACAACATCTTAGCAGAGGAACCTTGACTGAAATATGGCAGCTTGATCAAAACACACTTCGAGGTGCCAGTTTTTTTATAAGGGCTATTGGCGACAGTTTACCACAAGAGCAACTACAATTGTTAGAAACACCCAATGGCCAAATTATTTATCGCACTTGGGTTCAACGCCAAAACAATGGGGCGGCCATTGATTTTAGATTAACTTATTGGAAACAAGACACGGCCATTTTTGAAAACCCTACACATGATTTTCCGAAAAGAATTGGCTATGCATTTTTGCCTGAACAACGAATAGAAGCTTGGATTGATGATGGCTTATCGCCGGCAAAAAAAACACAACGATTTCATTTTACAAAACAACCCCTTCCTCTTCAAAACTAATTCAGATGCAATCAACCGCAACAACCATTAACGAGTATTTAAGTTCTCTTCCTGAGGATCGTCAAGCGGCGATGAAAAAACTTAATACGATCATTAAAAAAAACCTACCCAAAGGTTTTAAAGATTGTATGAGTTATGGAATGATTGGTTATGTGGTGCCGCATAGTATTTACCCTAAGGGCTATCACTGCGACCCCAAACTACCCCTGCCCTTTATGGCCATTGCTTCACAAAAGAATTTTATTGCTATTTATCATATGGGCATTTACGCGTCTCCTGAATTATTGGAATGGTTTACTGCAGAATATGCCAAACAAGCCACTACCAAATTAGATATGGGAAAAAGTTGCATCCGATTTAAAAAACCGGACGCAATTCCGTTTGAATTATTTGGTCAACTTGCAGCAAAACTTACGCCGGAGCAATGGATTGCGCTTTATGAAAAGAGCTTCAACAAATAGTCAGTTACTATTCGTTGGTCATTCCTGCATTTATTTCTAGATATAACTTCTCGGCATCTTCTCGATTAAATAATTGGGTGCCTAAATTCATAGTGGCCGCACTACCGCATGCAACGCCAAATGCAATTACTTCTTTTAAAGATCGATGTTGTTGTAACATGTAAGTCATGCCTGCTACCATACTATCGCCTGCTCCAACCGTACTGCGTTTTTCTACTTTTGGGGCGGTAGCAAAATATTTTTCATCTTTTGAAACCAACCAAGCACCTTCAGGCCCCATACTCACTGCTACAATTTCGGCATAGCCGTCTCTAATTACTTGTTGTGCGGCATCATCTACTTCATTTTTTTCGAGCCGTTTAATGCTCAACATTTTACAAAGTTCACCGATATTGGGTTTGATTAAATAAGCTCCTTTCCCCTTTAGTGCTTCAAGCGCCGGGCCGCTGGTATCAACGATGCATTTTGCGCCAACAGCTTTGGCATTTTTAACAATCAAGCCGTAAAAATAATCGGGCAAGCCGGGAGGTAAACTACCACTGGCTACCACAAAACTGGGCGAGAAAGAACGAATATGATCAATCAAGGTAATCATGGCTTCTTCTTGAACTTCCCTACCGGGGAATGTAAAGCGAAATTGATCGTTAGATGCTTCATCTAGCACCACCCAATTTTCTCGCGTTTCTACCTTGGTATCTACCGCATGAAACAAAATACCCGAATCTTTTAATAAGCCGCACAACATATTGCCATTATGGCCTCCGGCCGGAAAAAGCGCAACGGTAGATGTTTCTAATTTACGCAAAGCCTTGCTCACATTGATGCCGCCGCCACCGGGTTCATTTACCACTTCTGAACAACGCAATTTACTCTCAGGCTTTAAATGGTGTACGTTTGAACTCTTGTCTATACAAGGGTTTAGGGTAACAGTTAGTATCATAAAATAGATTTAGTTTAAGTTAATTGTTGGAGGGCACTGTTTAGCCGATTGGCTAAGGTTTCATAATCGGTAAATCCACGTGCCATCAAATGAAAACGGGAGTCATTCTCTTGCAGCAGCACTGCAGGAAAACCTGTTATCTGTAATTGCTTGCACAGGTTAAATTCGTAATGAGCCTTATCTTGATATTCTTCTGAAGCTAATTTACCATAAAATGCCTCTTCTTGAATGCCATACTTTTCAAGTAGGTGCCGATAAGCTTCATTATCGCACAAATCTCTTCCCTCCATATGAAGGGCATATTGTAAATCGGCAGCAAATTCAACCTGCCTCTCAGGATAATATTCTTTAAAAATGGAGAGTGCGATGGCAGGTTTTTCAGAATCCATTTGCCAATCACTTAAATCGGGGTGTTGAATATGCCATAAATAATCTGCACCAAACTTAATTCCGGTTAATTCTTCCACCTGAGGATAAGCACCTTGTATGAATCCGGCCATTCGCTCAATGGGCTGTACCAATTCGCCTATAATCATCCCTCCGCTTAAAACCTCCACATCAAATTGGGTTGAAAAATCTTTTGCAATTTTTTTAATCACCGGACTAAATCCATAGCACCATCCACAATACGCATCATAACAATAAAAAAGCGTGAATTTTTTCATGTGGCAAAATTCGGAAATAATATCGCTTTGAACGTATTTATTCAACCAAAATGAAAAAAATTATGCATTATTGTTGAATATGTAATCCACCTTGAATCAATAGATTCATGCCAGTTAAAACCGTAAAACTGGCGCCCTGTTCAATTCTTTGATTCACATCCAAAATACATTTACCCGAGGGGATATGCTGAATTAGAATTTGATTAGTGGCTGGCAAACTTTGCGGCGGCACTTGATTTTGGCTCCAATTGTTTGGGTTTTGCCAAGAACCATTGCCAATAAATGTATATACTTGGTTACGTGGCAGGATAGTAAGTGGTAGGGTAATTGTATCCGTTAAATTTCCATTATATGCAATTAGTCGAACGAAATAATTGCCTGGATTTACATACTGATGCGTAGGGTTAAGTAATGTGGAAGTAGCAGAGCCATCTCCGAAATCCCATAAATACTGGGTTGCGTTTGTACACAAATTTTGAAAGTTTACGGTATCGCCCATAAAAGGTTGAACCGGAATAAATGCAAAATTAGCTTGTGGTTGAAAAAACTGTTGTTGATCTAAATAATAAATATCATTGGTAAGGTACATGTTACCCGACTTAAGCTGCTTTACTTGCAATACCGGATATTTTTTTGAAACATCATACCAAGTAATTTGCCGTTGATAGCTAGTGTCATTTGAAATAAGCGCTGTACCATTTACAGCAATTGAGTCAATTTGCTGGATCCAACTAACCACTTGCAATGCATTTTGATAGGTGCCCGCGGGCGTTTTTACCACGCCCCAACCAACGGTGGTATCTCTTCGGCTTATTCTTACATCTCGAAAATAAATATTGGCCACCGAAATGGTGTAAGCAGCAACAGCCTGGTTGGTTGAAAGGTATTGAATAGGAAACTTTATTAAGGTATCAGGCTTTGTATAAACGTTTCGCACATTCATTGAAACATCGCCAACAATCAATGTATAAGCCGATGCTTTTTGTCTGAATAAATTATTCGTATTTAAAAAATAGTCATTGGGATTGGTTTGTTGAAGCCCAAAAACAGCAACCGATTGTTCATCCGTAGCCGAAACATTCACATTATTGCTGTTAAAAATATATGGCCATTGTGCAAGTGTAAAACCGGTTAAATTTGGGGCTCGAAAATAATATCGACGCTGCGAAACACTCTCTAAAGTTGAGTAGTCCCATTCGATACCAGCACCCGAAGTGTCAAAATTTTGAATGCTAATCTGCGCCTTAGTTAAATAAAATGTATCGCCATTGCTAGCATAATTGGCTGCAGAATAAATTGGTTGAGCAAAAATGCCATTTAAACACCCCAATAAACAGCCAACCAAAAAAACCATCGTAAAGCGCATAAATAAATTTTGTGGTTTTCAGATATGTTTGATGCAACAAAGTTTAAATCATTTAAATAATTATTATTTGGCTTTAAATTTTAAACAAAGCAGTACAAATTTGAACCTAATTTTGCTGGATGAAAATCGTGGTTAATATCGCAAATTTTTCAAAACAAACACAGCAGCGATTGGACGTGCTAGCGCAAATTTTAAAATTTGCAACACATTGTTCGCAACACCAATGGTTGATGGTTGATTACGAGGCGCCTGTAAGTCCCGCCAATCAAGTATCCCATATTCAATCGGTGCAACTTCGCTTACCGGCTAATAATCGCATCGCCTGGCAATATTGGTTGAATTATAAATTAATTCGCTTTGCAAAAAAGAACCATGCAGATTGTATTTTACACATCGATGGCTTGTTTAGCAATAGAGGGGCTATTCACCAATATGCAATAAGTTACCACCCATTATTTGTTAGTGCACAAACCGGTTTTGCAGCTTGGTTTTGTAAATTATTTTCTAAACAGGGGAAGCCCCCCATTCCTGCTTCCTTAAAATCTATAGCGGTACACGGCGAAAACGGACGTGAACAGCTTGCATTTCAATACCCGCAAATACCCATTGAAAAGTTTTTGTCAAGCAACCCTAGCAATTATCAAAAATTGTTGATGGCAGAAAAGCAGCAAATTAAGGATCAATTCACCAAAGGTTACGAGTACTTTGTTTATGCAGGCACGATTTCGGAAAACATGAACCTAATTCCGCTACTCAAGGCTTTTACGCAATTTAAAAAGTGGCAGCAGAGCAATATGCAATTAGTACTCATAAGTAATCAACAACCTGAAGAATCAAGATTTGTTGAAACATTGGCACTTTATAAACACAAAAACGAAGTGGTTTTAGTGTCAAATGCAACTGAATTAGAAAGAACCCAATTGTTACAGGCAGCTTATATGGCAATATTTCCGATGGATTATTGCTTTGATTTTTCCCCCTTTTTCATAAGTATTGAGGCAGGTGTACCCTTAATCGTTAGGCAAAATGCTGATATTTTGGAAATAGTTGGCGATACCGGTGCAAGATTGATTGAGCCCAATCCTGAATCAATAGCTGCCGCCATGATTGAATTGTACAAGGATGAAAATAAGTACCATCAATTGGCCGATAATGCAAAAATGAGATTACAGCAAGCCCAAACGCCAACACTTGAATCGACTTTAGCAAAGTGGTTTTCGGCCGAAATAACCGCATAATGGCGGTTTTTCTTATTACCTTTGCCCTCCAAATTGAACAAAAACACCAGCATGGAAAAATCAACCATAACGATCGACGTTTTATTAGATCCCGATAAAATACCGCAACAAATTAACTGGAGTGCCAGTGCAAGCACAGCCGAAAATGCCCAAAAAGCGAAAGCAATGTGTTTAGCTTTTTGGGACGGTGCTGATAAATCAGCATTACGTATCGACCTTTGGACAAAGGATATGATGATGGATGAAATGGCAGAGTTCTATTATCAAATGTTGATGACAATGGCCGATACCTTTAATCGCTCCACCCATCAACAAGAACTTACCGACGACATGAAACGATTTGCAAAGAACTTTCATGATAAATTTCATGCCATGATGCTTCAGCAATCAAAAGGCTAAAAAACCTTAATTTTTAATTTTCTGATCACAAAATAGCAGTTACAATGAGTTTAGAACAACAAATCATGGCCGAAATGAAAGACGCCATGAAAGCGAAAAATGAAGCCGCTTTGCGTGGTTTACGTGCCATCAAAGCCGAAATTATTAAAGCTAAAACCGATCCCGGTGCCGGCGGCGAAATTGATGAAGCCACAGAATTGAAGTTTTTACAAAAGATGATGAAACAACGTAAAGACTCTTTTGAAATTTTTGAAAAGCAAGGTCGAGCCGATTTAGCGCAAAAAGAAAAAGAGGAAATGGAAATTATTGAGCGCTTTTTACCTAAACAATTAGATGAAGAAGCTATTAAAGCCGCTGTTGCTGCCATTATCGCCGAAACCGGCGCAAGCAGTGCCGCCGATATGGGCAAAGTAATGGGTGTGGCGAGTAAACAACTAGCCGGACAAGCCGATGGCAAAACCATTAGTGCCATTGTAAAAGCTTTATTAGGGTAAGCATAAATTGTTGGTATGATAGATATTTTGTTCGCCTTGTTTATGCTTACAGCTATCATCAAAGGTTATAGAAAAGGGCTGATTATTGCCCTTTTCTCTCTAATAGCCTTGATAGTTGGGCTCACAGCGGCTCTTAAATTATCGGCAGCAACGGCTGTTTATTTGCAACAACAAACATCCATTCCATCAAAATGGTTACCGGTTGCTGCATTTTTGTTAGTGTTTTTAGTGGTAGTTGCATTGGTTAAAATTGGCGGAAAACTATTAGAACAAACTGCAGAAATGGCGATGTTGGGCTGGGCTAACAAAATAGGTGGTATACTCTTGTACATGTTATTGTACACAACTATTTATAGCATTTTATTATTTTATGCCGAAAAAATGAGTTTAATCAAACCCGAAACCCTAGATCAATCTGCCTCCTATGCTTTTGTAAAACCATGGGGACCGATGTTGATGGATGGGTTGGGAAATATATTGCCCATTTTTAAAGATACTTATCGCGAATTGAACCTGTTTTTCGAAAAAGCAGCTCAAAAAATATAGCGTAGAACTACCTACAATTTATTATTTACGGTAATTTTAACTGCGATTGCTTATTTTAGCACCCATAATAGCTGGTGCTGTTTAATCTAGCCAAAAGATGAGTTACGAAATCAAACAAGACGGAAAGTTTAAATTTATAGAAATAGGTGAGGG
>JBJOQA010000487.1:0-3557 GCA_046050225.1 Bacteroidota bacterium
GTAAACATGCGGCCATGGCAATTGAAGGCGGAAAAATTGTAGCTATAGGTTCTGATTCCGTCATTTTGGCTCAATATACCGCAAAGGAAATATTGGATGCCGGTGGAAAGGCGATTTATCCCGGCTTTATTGATGCACATTGTCATTTTACCGGCTATGCCACCGATATGTGGAAATGCGAATTGGCCGGCACCGGTTCTTTTGAAGAGATTATTCAGTTATTGCAAATCTATGCTAAGCAAGCACCTACGCCTTGGATTTATGGCAGAGGTTGGGACCAAAATGATTGGCCGAATAAGGATTTTCCAACAAAGGATCGGTTAGATAGTTTGTTTCCTAACCAGCCTGTTTTTTTAAAGCGTATCGACGGGCATGCCGCCTTGGTAAACCAAGTAGCTTTAACTATGGCCGGCATTCAAGCTACAACCAAAGTAAATGGGGGTGAGGTTGTGTTAAAAAATGGCCAACCTACCGGTTTGCTCATTGATAATGCAATGGATATTGTAGAAAAATTAGTTCCGGCTTTAGCCGATTCGCTGGCAGTAAAGTACTATCTGCAGGCGCAAGATACCTGTTTTAGATACGGTTTAACCGGTGTACATGATTGTGGCGTGAATGAGAAAACGATTGAATTAGTAGATCAGGCTCAAAAGGTCGGTAAACTTCAAATGAAAATTTATTGTTTGCTTACTGATAGTGCACAATATTATGATCGTTGGGTGCAGAAGGGGCCATACATAACGCCCAATTTACATGTTGGCGGCTTCAAGGTTTATGCCGACGGTGCGCTGGGATCGAGAGGGGCTTGTTTATTGGCTTCCTATACCGACAAGTCGAATTGGAAAGGGTTTTTATTGACCGATACGCAACGGTTACGTACCATTACCCAAAAATTAGCAAATAGTCAATTGCAATTGTGCACGCATGCCATCGGCGATAGTGGGAATCGAGTGGTTTTAGAAATGTATCGGGATGTTTTGAAGGGTAAAAATGATCGTCGTTGGAGAATTGAGCATGCACAGGTGGTACAACCCACCGACTTATCCCTATTTCAGCAATTTCAAATCATTCCTAGCGTGCAACCCACGCATGCCACCAGCGATATGTATTGGGCTGCCGAGCGTTTGGGAAATGATCGAATTCATCATGCCTATGCCTACCAATCGCTATTAAAATTAAATGGCTGGATGCCTTTAGGAACGGATTTTCCGGTAGAAGGTATCGATCCCCTACGTACATTTTATGCTGCTGTGGTGCGTCAAGATGCAAAAGGTTGGCCTTCTGGCGGATTTCAACCGGAAGAAGCATTGTCTCGTAAAGAAGCTTTATGGGGGATGACCCTTTGGGCTGCCCGTTCGGCCTTTGAGGAAAAGGAAAAAGGAAGCCTGGAAATTGGTAAATCAGCAGATTTTGTGGTGTTAGACCAAGATATTATTACATGCAGTGCCTCTAGCTTACTCCAAACCAAGGTAAAAGCTACTTATATCAACGGTAAAAAAGTTTTTTAACAACAATCCTTTGCGGTATGGCTTTAATGTGTTTAATTTACACATTAAATTTTGCCAATATGAAGAGATTGATGCTCGCTTGCGTGCTTATTTGCAGTGCATTTGCTTCCCATGCGCAGTTATTATCCTGGTCGCCACAGTTTCCGACCGAAAATTCAACGATTGTAATTACGGTTGATTGTAGTAAGGGAAATCGTGGTTTGTTTAATGCTGCCGATCCAAATGCGATTTATGTGCATACCGGTGTAACCACCAATTTAAGTAATAATGGAGGTCAGCAATGGTTATATGTAAACGGTACTACAGGCGGCCAATGGGGCGGTACTACTGCTGCGTTAAAAGCCACCTCTTTGGGTAATAACAAGTATCAATACACGATTAATAATATCCGCAGTTTTTACAATGTACCTGCAGGAGAAACTATTCAAAAAATTTCTATTTTATTTAGGGATGCAAATGCGAATGCATCGGCTGTAAAAAAGCAATCGAATAGTGATGGCAGCGATATGTATATTCCGATTTATCCAACAGGAAGCAATGCCGTTCGCTTTGTAAGGCCATTTATTGAGCCTCGTTTTGTTCCATATGTAGAGCCGATTGCAGCGAATATTGGAAGTATAATTAATGCAAAAGCGGTTGCATCAACCACTACCGGAACATTGGATATGTTTTTTAATGGCTCAGCAATTGCGGGGCCTTTAACTGCTATCGACAGTATTGTGGGTAACGCAACGGTGACAGCACCCGGCAATCAAGAAATTGTTGCCAAACTAACAGTTGGAGCAAATGCCTATTATGATACGGTGCGTTTTTATGTTTCACCCGTAACGGTTAAAAAGGCACTACCGGCAGGTGTTGTAGAGGGCGTGAATTATTATAACTGTACCGATTCGGTAACATTGGTTTTGTATGCGCCAAAGAAAAATAATTGTATGATTATTGGCGAATTTCCGGGCAGTAACTGGGGGCCGCAAACTGCCTACCAAATGTACATGACGCCGGATAGTACCTATTTTTGGTTGACGGTAAAAGGGTTAACGGCAGGTACTGAATATGCCTACCAATATTTGGTTGATGATGCTATTTATATTGCTGATCCGCATACCGAAAAAATATTGGATCCATTCAATGATCAATATATTCCTTCAACAACCTATCCGGGCTTAAAACCCTACCCAACACATCCCAATGTAACTGCGGGTAAAAATGGTTATGTAAGTGTTTTGCAAATTTGCGGGCCATCCTATTCTTGGCGTAATAATACTTTCACCGGTCCGGATCAACGTAATTTGATTATATACGAATTGTTGGTGCGTGATTTCTTGGATAATAGAAGTTTCCAAAATATTATTGATACCATCCCTTATTTGAAACGATTGGGTGTTAATGCCATAGAATTTATGCCTTTGCAAGAATTTAGCGGTAACGAAAGTTGGGGCTATAATCCGATTTTCTATTTCGCGCCGGATAAAGCTTATGGTACAAAAAACAAATTGAAAGAGTTGGTAGATTCATTGCACAGCAATGGAATTGCGGCGATTTTGGATGTGGTGTATAATCAAATGGATTCGTATTCGGCACCGCAAGGAAAACTATATTGGGATGCGGCGAATGGCCGCCCGGCTGCTAATAACCCATGGTTGAATCCTACTGCAAGGCATCCATTTAATGTGTTTGAAGATTTTAATCATGAATCTACTGCTACGCAATACCTAGTAAATAGTTCGTTAGAACACTGGATTAAAGAATATAAAATAGATGGTTTCCGTTTTGATTTGTCAAAAGGGTTTACCCAAACGCAAACCAGTGATGTGGGTGCATGGGGTAACTACGATCAAAGCCGTGTAAATAATCTGAATCGTTATTATGATTATATCAAACCAAAATATCCCAATACATACATGATCTTGGAGCATTTTGGCGTACCGCAGGAGGAAAATACCTTAATCACAAAAGGTTTCATGACCTGGCGTAAAGTAACCGACGAGTATAATGAATCTACCATGGGCCAAAGCGGTAATAAGAATATTGGCAATGTGATGTGGAATT
>JBJOQA010000488.1:0-3460 GCA_046050225.1 Bacteroidota bacterium
GGCCAACCGCATAAATTAGAAAAGTCGATGTTAACCGATATTGAAATTGAATTTTTAAAACTGGCCAGCACCGATCTTACCTATAAAGAAATTGCGATGCAAATGAAATTAACCACCCGGGTGGTTGATAATTATCGCGACGTTTTATTTGAAAAACTCGATGTAAAGAGCAGGGTGGGCCTAGCCATTTATGCGGTAAAAAATGGTATTCTGCAACTCTAATAAAAGTTCAGTGTAGATAATTTATTGAATCAATTTATTGCGCATGCCGTACATCAATAAACCACCAATGGTTTTGGCATTCACCTTGGTCTTCATGTTTTGACGAATGGTTTCGATGGTACGCGGACTTAAAAATATAGTTTTGGAAATTTCTTCCGTGGTTTTATCTTCTGCCAATAATTGCAATATTTTTATCTCTTTTTCATTAAAATGAACTGAAGCATTATTGGGGGTATTTTGTCGCACATTTTTCTTTTGCAATAATTTACCCATTACCGCCTTATTCACTAAATCATTGAAATAAAAATCATCATTCATGCAAGTGAGTATGGCATTATAAATTTCTTCGGGGTCGGTGGTTTTGGTTAGGTAGGCATTCGCACCCATTTCCATCATCTTGCTAATCATTTGTTGATCATCGTACATAGTAAGCACAATGATTTTAATGTCTTCATACTCTTTACGAATGAGTTCAATTGCATTAATGCCGTCAATTTCGGGCATCCGAATATCCATAAGTAGTACTTCGGGACGTTTGATCGCAATTTTATGCATCATTTCTTTACCATCCTCAGCTTCCCAAAGCATTTTTAGATTTTCTTTTCCGGAAAGTGCCATCTTGATGCCATCTCTGAAAATCTTATGATCATCGGCAATTGAGAATTTAATCAGGTAATCTTTAGGAGCAGACATAATGGTGTACTGAAATTTTACTATGGTTAAAATTAATGAATCTCTGAAGTATCTAAAAATGAATTATTAAAAAAAACAGCATGTTCTTGCAAATTCAATCTTTCCACAAACAAAAAATCAACCCAAAAACGATTAAAAAAGCGCCACAATCGTAAAACTACGTTTAATTTAAGCGGAAAAACCCTAAGCAAATACAACAATATTTATCCTTTTTTGGGTAAAAAACGCTAACTCAAAAAAGCGCAAACTTGCGCTAGGTTGATCAAACCGGCCTTGCTACTTTTACATTGTTGATTGGCACAGGAAGTTTAGTTAATAGTTTCGATCCAAATCCAATTCCAAGTAAGAACCAAATCATCCAAATCCAGAACAACCGCTGTAAGTGATTCGTTTCCAGTGCCAATCAACATCATTTTTTGAAAGTGCAACTAGTTTAAATGAACATTGGCAACTTTCCTCCAAATGGCAGAATGAAGGCAAAAATCCCTTCCTATACCACAAACCGGGTATATTTCCCCGGGTTTATTCCCAAGTTTCCCCCAACTCTTAGCCACAAATCGGATAAATACGTTTTCCTTCGACCGTAAATTTACGATATTTATTACGTACATTTACCCAATCTTAAGGAGATAATTTACCGTAAATCTACAGTACCCCTTACCGGTACTGCATTTCAGGCGATTTAACCTCCTCTAAAGTTATCCACCCCTTGTGTACAACTCGGTTTTAACAGAAGTTTACGTCACGAAACTATTAATTGAACCTCTAAACTATTACAAGATGAATTGGTTGTAATGTATTCCTAATTGTGTGGTAACTAATTTTTGTATAGCTTAACTAGTTTTTCTAACTTTGGTTAAACTAGTTATTATTAGAACTATATTAGAATATATTGTCTACACAGCTGAAACCATGCCTTTTATCTTTTGTGTTTTTCAAAGAAAAAAAATCAACACAAAAGATAATAAGGCATTTTTTGTTTATTCAGCCTTAGTTGTTCTATTCCTTTCATCCGTAATTTCGTTTAAATATATCCTACACAATCCTCATATTGGTTTGCTTATTGGCAGGTTATTTTTGGTTGTTGAATGTACTTTACTTAGTCTATTTTTCTATTACAATCTTAAGAGTTCCAAAAGAGCATATTTTCTTGTTATAGGTATTGGATTAATTCTAAGTTTATTTTTTTATGATCTATTAACTAATACCGATAAACCTTCATTTTTACCATTAGCCACCGAAGGATTTTTTTTTATATTTATTATACTCTATTTTTTTTACGAAAGAGTTAATTATATAACAGATGTTCCTCTTTATAGTTTACCCAGTTTTTGGATTTCAGTTGGATTATTAATTAGTTTTTCAGGTACTTTCTTTTTATACTTAGTTTCTGTCACTATGGCGCAAGATCCATCTTTCCGAAATCTATACAATTCGATTTATGGCACCTTTACTGTTATTAAAAATGTTCTACTGTGTGTTGGAATTTATAGTATACAGATTGATTTAAGTAAAATAAAAGAATTAAAATTAATTCCCAATTTAGATTTATAATCCCTTAGCAGCAATAATTCAACGATGTTTATTCTCCAAGTTCAACCAGAATTATCAAAAGGCATAAATTACTTGCTATTATTTGGCACATTAGGGATGGTGAGCCTCACCCTCGGCATTGTGTTTTTTGTCATCTTTCACCAGCGCAAGGTTAATCGCTTTAATGCAGAATTAAAGCGTTTGGAAGATGAGAAGCAACAGGTATTACTGAATGCTTCGATAAAATTTCAGGAGGAAGAAAGAAACCGTATTGCAGCCGATTTACATGATGATGTAGGACCGCAGCTGGCAACCGCGCGCTTATACCTGAATGAAAATATTATCCATATGGATCCGGCGCAACAACTGCAATCCATTTTCAGTGCCAAACAAATTATTGATGATGCCATTCAACTGATTCGCAATATCAGTCATAGCATGATGCCCCCTACTCTTAAAAACTTTGGACTTGAAAGTGCCATCAGCGACCTCTTTCAAAAAATCAACGGAAGTGGTACCTTAAATGCCAGTGTGCGTTTTCACGACTATCGAACGCGACTCAAATTAGAGCAAGAACTACTTATATTCAGAGTTGTTCAAGAGTTGGTAAACAATATCATGAAGCATAGTAATGCAGGCTTTATACATCTTACCCAAAATGCCAATGCAACACATAGCTACTTTAGATTGCACCATGATGGAAAAGGATTGATTCAATCCGACTTTGATAAGTTTAGTCATAATGCATCGGGCCTAGGGCTTAAAAATATTGCCAGTAGAATTAAAGTGTTAAATGGACGGATTCTTTTTGAAATAGACCCCAGCCAAACCTACTATAAAGTAACTTTAGAAATACCAAAAGATGCGACTTTTTAATTATATAAAAACTTCATAATCAATCGTTTTTATATTTTTTACCGCATTTTTCTTAACTTAGCAATTCGTTCGTTTATCCATGGATCAAATAAAAGTAGCCATCGCCGATGATCACCAAATTTTCCGGAAGGGAGTG
>JBJOQA010000489.1:0-2950 GCA_046050225.1 Bacteroidota bacterium
CGGCGGGCCAATTCTTCTTTTTTATTGAGTTCTTCCACCGATAGGTGTTGCAAGAAATCCACTACTTTTTGGTAGTGTTCACGAACGTCGCCATTGAGATACATTTCGTCGCAGGTATTAGGGTCAACCAAATACGACTGCAACAATTCACTTGTTTGCATTGCCGAATAATTAAGTGGAAGTATAGCTGGCAGGCAATAACGTATGTAATCAAATATAATGAAATGGAATTGGAAATAAAAATAATGCTCGAATTGTTCTAATTAAAGAGCTATCAATCAATTAGTTATTTCTTTTTAGTGCAAAAAATCGGCTAATTTTTGGTCTAATAAAAAAAACAACAAGTTTTTCCACTCATTATGCACATTTTAATATACCTTTGCCGTCCTTTCACAAACAGCAGGGATGGTGCCCTGGTGCGTGTAGATAACAAATTATTAAAAATTATTTTTGTAAAAGGAAAAAACTACTACTATGCCGGGTAAAAAAAGAACCTACCAACCGCATGTACGTCGCAGAAAATCTGTTCATGGATTCCGCAAACGCATGCAAACAGCCAATGGCCGCAAGGTGTTGGCAAGTCGTCGCAAAAAAGGTCGTGTTAAATTGACCGTATCTGACGAACGTTTCGGTAAAAAATAAACCGCAATTCCGGTAACGGAATCGAATATATTAGAAGCCTTCCATTGGAAGGCTTTTTTGTTGGTTGCAAGACCGAGTTGCATGATAAACACATTCATTAAAATGGCTTTTCAAAACTGATTTTGCGTGAACGATTGTAATGGAAAGCTCAGGCCCGAAGGGCCAATTCGTAATGCAATGTTAGTAGTTGTGCTATTCTTGGATTCTATTTTTTAGATCCATTTGTGAATGTAAAATTCTAGCTATTTCAATTTTGTCAGCACTAATTTTCCTGTAGAATAGTAGGTGTTGTCCGGCTCTAAAGCCTAAAATTTCATTATTTATTTCCGGATAGTTTTTGCCGATGAGTTTGCCATCTGCTACATCTTGGCAAGTGTCTAAAAGCATAAAATAGTATTTGTCAGCTTGATGTTCAGACCATGTATCAACGGTGTATTCCCAAATTGCGGATAAATCTGCAACAGCCTTGTTTGTAAGCGTATAACTAGCCATTTTTTCTTTTAGCAGCTTTAAGTTTTTCAAGATGCTTTTTTGGATCGAAATTTTTGGCTACACCACTTTCCATACCATCTGCAATGGCTTTTTTCAATGAGATTATTTTAGCTTCTTCTTCTTCTAGCAGACGAAGCCCTGCTCTTATAACTTCACTAGCATTTTTAAATCTACCTGTAGCAACTTTATCGTCAACAAAATCCTCAAAATGATCTCCTAATGAAATAGAGGTATTACGTCCCATTGTTTTTAGTTTACTTAAAATTACCAAAAATTGGTAATTCTGCAAATTTTGAAAAGCTAAAAAAAACACGGCTAACATATTATTGGTATAACTTTACCTATAGGAATGGCAACAAAAACCTTTACACTCAATAAGACGGAACGACTTAAAAGCAGAAAAGCGATTCAAGCTTTATTTACTGCCGGCAAGTCGTTTTCATTATTTCCGTTTAAGGTGGTGTATACGGTGATGCCTTTGGCAGAAGAAGTGCCCTTTACCGGTTTGCAGGCAGCTTTTACGGTAGGCAAAAAATATTTTAAGCGTGCCAATGCGCGTAATAAAGTGAGGCGCCAAATGAAAGAGGCTTATCGTTTACAAAAATTAGCCTTACAACAACAGGTAGCGCAACAACAGGTAAATGTGCATGTTTTTATCGTGTATTTGGGAAATGAGTTACCGGTATATTCTGAGATTTATGAGCGAATGGGATTGTTGTTAAAGCGTCTTCAAAAAAATTTACATGAAACAAAAACCATCGAGCGGCATTAATTGGCGGGTGGTGTTGAGTACGCCATTTATGCTATTGATACGCGTGTATCAATTGGTATTATCGCCATGGTTGGGGCGTAAGTGCAGGTATACCCCTACTTGTTCGCAATACGGTATGGAGGCCTTTAAAAAGTATGGGCCCTTAAAAGGTTTTTGGTTAACCTTGAAAAGGGTATCGAGTTGTCATCCATGGGGCGGGCATGGGTATGATCCGGTGCCCTAAAAGGGGTGGGCCACTCGGTTGGTTAACCTCCCCATCAAAAAAGCCGCAAACAAGTAATTTTCTTACTTATTTACGGCCTTTTGCAGTATAAATTAAAAACGGGCTTCTTTATTTGGCAGCAGCAAAACGATCTGCTACTTTACTCCAATTCACTACACTCCAGAACGCAGCCAAATAATCGGCACGACGATTTTGATAATGTAAATAATAAGCATGTTCCCAAACATCGCAACCTAACAATGGCGTACCTTTTACTTCGGCAACATCCATTAAAGGGTTATCTTGATTAGGGGTAGAACTTACTTCCAATTTTCCGTCTTTTACAATTAACCAAGCCCAACCACTTCCAAAGCGGGTTAAACCGGCAGCATTGAATTTTTCTTTGAAAGCATCAAATGAACCGAAAGCTGCATTAATCGCTTCAGCTAAATCTCCAGTAGGAGTGCCGCCTGCGTTTGGTGCTAAGCTTTCCCAGAAAAAAGTATGATTCCAATGACCACCGCCGTTGTTACGTACTGCCGGACTAATACTACCTGCAGCAGCAACTAATTCTTCGATGGTTTTTCCTTCGTTAGGTGTGCCGGCAATAGCTTTATTCAAATTGTCAACATACGCTTGATGGTGTTTACCATGGTGAATTTGCATGGTTTTGGTATCAATATGTGGTTCTAATGCTTCATGTGCATACGGCAAAGCCGGTAAAGTAAATGACATAGTGTTTATCTTTTATAATTTTTATGTGCAATAATGTTCAGCAAATTTACAATTGACGAACCGATTTTGTTTACATGATTCTAATTCTTTCTTATTTCGG
Source organism: Bacteroidota bacterium (assembly GCA_046050225.1). Taxonomy (GTDB): domain Bacteria; phylum Bacteroidota; class Bacteroidia; order Chitinophagales; family Chitinophagaceae; genus Ferruginibacter. The sequence continues at coordinate 2,944 of JBJOQA010000489.1, forward strand.
AAACTTA
>JBJOQA010000490.1:0-3135 GCA_046050225.1 Bacteroidota bacterium
AACATGAACCAGCATTAGCTGCATCCACAGCAGAAATATCAGCTAGCCAGATTGTAGATTTTACTGCCAATATGCTTATTAATGGCGGAAAAACTGAAGAAGAAGTCATTCAAATGTTGCGAGAAGGAGGTTTGCCCGAAAGTGATGCGCAAAATTTGGTGATGCAATTGAGTGAGCAAATCAGTAGTGCCAAAAAGCAACGTGCACAAAAAGATATGCTTTACGGTGCATTGTGGTGTGTAGGTGGTATTGCTGCAACAGCAGCGCATATCGGCTTTATTTTTTGGGGTGCTATCGTATTTGGTGCTATTCAATTTATTAAGGGTGTAATTAATTTATAATAATGATTTATGAATTTTCAAATTAATCACCTCCAGCATATTGGCCTTCCTGTTACTAGTCTTGAACGTTCTGAAGCATTTTACAATCGATTGGGTTTTAAGAATATAATGGCAGCACATTTTGATTTTAATGGCGATAGAGGACATGTAAAAATGCTGCAACATAAAAACATAATTCTCGAATTATATCAAATGCCTGCTGCAGAATTAGAAGCAATCAAACTTAGAGGCAACGGACATATAGATCATTTTGCTTTTGATGTTTCGGATATTGACTTGGCATTTAATGAACTTAAAGCTGAAGGTTTTATCATTGACGAACCGGCTCCGGTTTTCTTGAATTTTTGGTCTAACGGATGCAAGTACTTTAATGTAATTGGTCCGGATGGTGAACGTGTTGAGTTCAATCAAATTTTATAATCAACGGTTTATTGATGCCTTTTGCACCGCCGCTGAGGGGCTGCCGGATTGCGCGGAAAGCCCGGTGAAGCCTGCGTTTAGCCTGTGCCGTACTTGTAGCAAAAGCCGGAACAAAGGTCGAGTAAAGCAGTCAGCTCAAAGCCCCGATTCCTTAAATAAATGGCTATGCACATTGGTGTAATGATCAAACGACTTATACACATCAATTTAAATTGGCAAAGTAATTGTAAAGGTTGGCAGGTATTCACCCTATAATCGTATCTGCATGAAAACTAAATTTCCGCGTTGGATGTTTCGGCTTGGTATGTCCATTTGCTTGCTAAATTTTAATACAAGTGCCATGTGCGCAACGCTAATTGCGCCAAAGCAAAACACTACTGCCATTTCTTGTGTTACAGCATCACCCGTTTTACCCGTTCGCATCATTCAATTTGTAGCTAACAGAATGGGCAAGTATGTTTTTATTCAATGGCAAACCGCGCACGAAGTGATGGGCGATGTTTACACCATTGAACGCAGTACAGATGGGGTTCATTTTAATAGATGCGCATTTTTATTTAGTAACCCGGCCAACGAAAACAAATATCGCTACCAAGATACTTTTGTAGCTCCCATAGTTTTTTATCGATTAAGCATTAGCGGTAAACCGGATGAAGTTTTTAAAAGCACAACCATTGTTGTTATTCAACATGATGAGGATGCAGAACGCATTTGTTTAAAACAAAACCCTGTTGGACAATTCTTTCTAATTGAAACGGTGTTTTATCAAGCGCATCAAATACAACTAATTTTAAGAGATAATATGGGCCGCGTTGTTTGGTCGCATACGAGTGAAGTGCCAATGGGAATTCAATTATTACATATTCCTGTTCCGGCCAATTTTGCTAATGGTTGGTATTGGTTACAAATGGGACATAATCAATTGCAATTGCAAAAACCCCTTTTGCTTGCTCGTTAATAGTAACTGATAATTTTTTTTGGTGAAATCAACAATTGTGCAAAACTCAACTTCATGGGCGTCGCACACTTGTACAGCAGGAAGTTGCTCTACAAACAATGTAACGTTAATGTGTACACGTATTCTCTAAATGCCATATTTTTCTTGCAAGCCTAATTTTCGAACGCGCGTTAAAACAGCGGTTTTAGTTCTGCCAAAAGCAAGGGCTAATTCCTCTAAATCTAAGCCTTTGCAAAATAATTCGGTTAATCGTTTATCCGTTTCATCATTCCAAGCTTGAATGGGTATAACCTGCGTACGTACCGCGGTTGGGGTAATAGCTGTGGGTTGTTTGGTTTTGTTTGCGGGAGGTTTTGTTTTTAGCGCCGCAGCCGATTTGGGATGAACGTATGCATTTGTTTTTTGCGGCTGCTCTCTCAACATGAATACGCTACCCGAAACCGTAAAACCTTTAGGAATTAGTCGTTCGGGGATAAATAATCGATTGCGTGTGCGGGTGGCGGCAACATATAATAAATTTACTTCTTCGGCTAAGCGGGTTAAAGATGCGGGGTTATGTCCTAATTCGTGTGCAGCTCTTTCAATGGCTTCGTCGTTCATAAAATCTCCGGCCAATTGAATGGTGTCGTACTCTAATCCTTTAGCGCGATGTACTGTTGTAAAAACAATCGCTGCTTGATGTTTCAATTCATCCGTAACATGTCTTTCTTTAAGTTTACGCAACAAATCAGGCAATTCATTGCCATATTTGCGTACCACTTCAATTAACATTTGTAAGGTATTGTCGCCGGTTTTTTCGATGAAATCTTCGAGTGCCTTCAAATTTTTCATCGATTGTATTAAGGGGTCGCGTACCAAGGCATGCTTACCATTGTATAAGTTCAATACATCATACAATGAGGCACCGTCATTTGAAAAAGTGTAACTATTTAAATTGCCTTCAAAATAGATTTTGCTATTGGCGGATAATACTTCCATCTGTTCAATAGCCTTAATCAATAATCCTTGATTGGTACGAGCTATAATTGCTTTTTGTTGTATTTCAGTATGATAACCTTTACCTTCAATTACTACATTAACCGGTTGCTGTACATGCTGTTTGCTTTGTAAAATCTCTTGCGCGAGGGCTGCCACTTCTTTTCCAAATCGATAACTATGCGTTAAATGATAGGTTTCAAAAGGTACTTGCGCCAATGAATTTACCGCATATCGCCAACTATATATTTGTTGGTGGGTATCGCCTGCAATTACCTTGATAGCAGATTGTTTTAAAAACACATCCAACATGGCAGGGGATGCATCTTGTCCCTCGTCAAATAAAATATAATCGTAGGCTAATGTTGGATTAGAAAGCTGAAACAACTTAAGATAAAAATCATGCGTAATTTCAATTTGCCCCTGATGCATCATCGCCAA
>JBJOQA010000491.1:0-4364 GCA_046050225.1 Bacteroidota bacterium
AGTGATGAAGTACAAGTGTGCGACGCCACCGAAGCCGATGAGCGTACCAATGACCACAACAAAAATAATTTTTTGAAAATTAAAATAAGATACTAACTTTACTTAGTTGCATAAACAACTATATGCCAAACAACCAATTCAAAAAAGGAGAGCTGTATAGCTTCATTACGGGCAAGGCCAGCACGGCCATTGCACGCCGTCTGCAAAAAAATTTTAAGCAGGCCAATATCGACATCACCATTGAACAATGGAGTGTGCTGTACCATTTATGGAAACAAGATGGCCTAAGCCAACAGCAGTTATGTGATGCTACTTTTAGAGATAAACCCAGCATTACACGACTGGTGGATAATTTGGAAAAATTAAAATTAGTAAAGCGCGTACCTAGTAAAGACGATCGTAGAATCAACCTAATTTATTTAACCAAGGAATCAGAAGCTCTAGAAATTATAACGATGGAAGTGGCTAACCAAACCCTCAATGAAGCTTTGATGGGGGTTACCAATGGCCAAATTGAAATTGCGAAAGAAGTATTGCAAATGGTGTACGACAATCTAAAATAATCGTGCACGCACAGCAACAACACCTAGTAGAAACATCTATTTGAACCCAAAATAAAAAAGCTACACAAATGAGCACTACCACATCTACCGTTTTAAAAGGCGGCGAATGGCTAATTAAAGAAAGCATTGCTGCCGACTGTTTTACCCCTGAAGACTTCAATGAAGAACAATTGATGGTGAAGGAAATGTGTAATCAGTTTTTAGCGTCAGAAGTATTACCAGTTGTAGATCGTATTGACAAACTTGAACCCGGCCTAATGCCTTCCCTATTGGTAAAAGCCGGAGAACAAGGTTTGTTAGGCGCATCCATTCCGGAAGCCTTGAGCGGACTAGGCAAAGACTTCATTACTTCTACTTTAGTAAATGAAGGATTAGGCGGTGGCTTTTCATTTAGTGTTGCGGTGGCAGCACATACCGGTATTGGTACATTGCCCATTTTATATTTTGGCACCGAAGCACAAAAAGAAAAATATATTCCCAAATTAGCTACCGGCGAATGGAAAGGTGCATACGGACTAACCGAGCCCAATAGTGGTAGTGATGCGTTGGGTGCAAAAACCACGGCTACCCTATCTGCCGACGGCACACACTATTTATTAAACGGACAAAAATGTTGGATTACCAATGGCGGCTTTGCCGATGTGTATACTGTTTTTGCAAAAGTTGATGGCGATAAATTTTCGGCCTTTATTGTAGAAAGAGGTTTTGAAGGATTTACGCAAGGTGCAGAAGAACACAAAATGGGTATCAAAGGCTCTTCAACCGTGCAGCTTTATTTTCAAGATTGTAAAGTGCCGGCAGAAAACTTATTAGGTGAAGTAGGTAAAGGACATATCATCGCTTTCAACATTCTTAATATCGGAAGATTAAAACTTTGTGCAGCCGCATTGGGTGGTGCAAAAATGGCGTCTAACCTTACGGTTGAATATGCCAAAACTCGTGAGCAATTTAAAACAGCCATTTGCAATTTTGGCGCCATCAAGCATAAAATAGCCGAAGGTGCAATTCGCATCTTTGCCGGTGAAAGTGCTTTATATCGCACCAGCAAATGGATTGACGATAAAGAATTAGCCTTAGCAGCCGAGGGCAAACCATTTAATGAAGCCTTATTGGGTGCGGCTGAAGAATATGCGGTAGAATGTGCGATGTTAAAAGTGCATGGTAGTGAAGTGTTAGATTTCTTGGTAGATGAAGGGGTGCAGGTATTTGGCGGAAATGGTTTTAGCGACGAATACATGATTAGCAGGGCCTATCGTGATAGCCGTATCAACCGCATTTATGAAGGAACCAATGAAATCAATCGTTTACTAACGGTAGATATGATTTTAAAACGCGCCATGAAAGGCAAGATTGATTTGATGGGCCCGGCAATGGCCGTTGCAAAAGAATTAATGAGTATCCCAGATTTCGGCGATGCAGACGAATCGGCTTTTGCGGCAGAAAGAAAAACCATTGCTAATTTGAAAAAAGCAATTTTAATGGTAGCCGGTTCTGCCGTTCAAAAATTAATGATGAAGATATCTGACGAGCAAGAGATTTTAATGAATATCGCGGATATGGCTATCGAAACTTTTGTTGCAGAAAGTGCTTTGTTACGCGTTATTAAATTACACGAAACCCAAGGCGAAGCTGCCTGCAGATTACAAACTGATTTAATGCGCTGTTACTTGAACGATGCTACCGATAAAGTAAATAAAGCAGGTAAAGAAGCTGTAAATGCTTACGCAGACGGCGATGAATTACGTATGATGCTTTTAGGTTTAAAACGCTTTACAAAAGCAACGCCATTTAATACAAAAGATGCGCGCAGAAGAATTGCCGACAAAATGATCGAAGAAAATAAATACTGTTGGTAATTCAACAAACTTGTACAATAAAGAAGGGCAGCTCAAATAAAGCTGCCCTTCTTCTTTTAGGTATTGTATTAAATTTTAGTTTAGTTTTTCTAAACGCAAATCTAATTTCTTTTCTTTTTTAAAGTATTCCATTACCATTACAAAACCGGTTTTACCCGGAAAAACACGCATCCACTTTGACTTTGTTTTTGCCAATTGAATTTTATCGGTGGTAACTTTTCCATCAGCATAAGTTATGGAGTTAAAGGTATTTCCTTTAAAATCTTCCGAACGTTCGTAATCGCTAAATCCTATTGAAAAACGCGTATGTGCTTTATCTGTTTGTGTAAACTCATAATCAAACGCTCCAACCGATTTGGCAATTAAGGCCATGGTATGGGGTGTTAAATATCCCGCTCCTGCGGGTAATTCTAAACTATTATTATTTTTATCATAAATCTGTGCATTCACCACATCAAACTTGGGATTAAATTTAATCATTACCATATCGGTAATTTTCACCTTAAAGACACTAGCTGCGCCGCCACCTGTTCTTGAACTTAAAAGTTGCGTTGCTATGCCTAAACCGCTCACCACTTTTTTATAACCTTCGCCGATGGCGAAATAATTACCATCTTCGGTACGTAAAACCTTATGAAAATAAATGTATCCAACATCCTCAACTCTACCCTTTTTATCAGTTGGTAAATATTTACCAATGGCTCCATCCCAAGAATTATATTTCTTCGCCAAAACCGCCCCCTTGCTTGAAAGCGTCCAAGATGCCAGGCCCAAACTCGCATCCTTGGCTACACGCCCATCCGGTTCATAATAAGTACCTAATAACATTATCTTATCATTGCCTTCAAGCTTTACTACATTCATAGGATAAAACTTATAATCTTCTGCTTCCGTTGAAATTTCAAAAGCTTTCTTGCCGGTAAAAATATTCAATCCAACTAACCATGAGTGTGGCGTACGACTCATCAAATGCTTTTGCTTAATTACTTCAAACACTAATAAAGAATCGGTGGCGCCCAAGTAAAGCGCCGAAGACCATTTGTCTTCTTGCTCTTCAGCGGCTTCGTAGGTCCATTGTTGCTTTCTATCGGAAAAGAAAAAATTTACTTCGTAACTAAAGTACTTTCCTTCTTTAACCGGATAAACGGTTGTAAAACCGGTATTATTCACACTAAACAAGGCCTGATTTTGCCCATCTTCCCCATCATTGCCATAGGTTGACTCTATAAGCATTCGGCTGCGAGCAGTAAGCTCTTTGGTATAAGTTGACAATACCTTGCCATCAAAACCATAGGCACGATATTCCATTGTTCTTTCTTTTCGATTGAAAAACAAAAACATGATACTGTTAGCATTGTAACTGCTTTCTAAAATTTGTACGCTGTTGTCGTCTTCAAAAACAATATCCTTTACTTTATTCAAGTTATTATCCATGATTTGAATGGTATATTCATTGGTTTTACGATCTTTTTTATCAGATACATAAAAAGTAAAATACCCTTTCAATTCTTCACCATCCATGATCGTACCATTGTTTCGCAGTTGCACTTGACGCACATCATCAAAACTGATTTTATTTTGGCCAAAAATTGGCGATGTAAGAGCACATACTGCCCAAACAATAAATACCACCGTTTTTTTCATTTGTTTTTATTTTTATTAAGCGGGAATAAACTATTTGAAGTTATTTGTTTTGTGCGGCTAAATTAACCATGCTAATGCTGTATTCTTTGTCAAATTCCTTGTTGCCATGCAAGATTGAACTATGTTTTTTAAGAAACTGTGCATTCAAATTTGCGATATCTGTTAAAGATAATCGTTGAATAAATTCTAACAGCCGATTGTATTGTTTTTCTTGATGCAGAGATGGCAAATCACAGACTTTGCCAAGCTCATGATTCCGTTGCTTTTCATACAAATCATTTAAGCATTTGCCAATTTGAAT
>JBJOQA010000492.1:0-5124 GCA_046050225.1 Bacteroidota bacterium
AACTTTAATATCACCCTAATTTAATAAGAAATGAAACCTAGAATTCTAACCTATTTATTCCTATTCTTTACTGCAATCGCATACGGACAAGCGAAAGGTGATTGGATTAAATTTGATTGGCACGGTGATAGTATTTATGGAAAATATTATGATAAGGTAGCGATTACTATCCCATTCAAAATTGACAATTTACCTTACAATTTTTGTGGCCAGTTTGATATGGGTGCAACACAAACTGTTTTGTATGGTATTTCTTTGCAACCGTTTTTAGACAATAACAATTTGCTGCAAAAATTAGATACTTCCTTAGCACCCTATTATTTAAATGGCTACAAGGGTAATTTTTTAACCAATGTGAATTTAAAGTTAGACGATGTACTGTTTGCAAAAACGAACTTAGTATATGTGCCCAATTTTGGTGATCCCATTTCAAAGGACTCCATTCGTACTCAAACGCAGAAATTGGTAGGCACCATTGCGGTTGATCTTTTTCAAAATAAAATATTGGTGCTTGATTTTAAAAACAACCGACTTTGTACCTATACAGCGCTTCCCAAAGCATATTCGAAAGCAGTTTTTGAAAATATCATCATTAGAAAAGGAAGAATTAAACTACCACTTACCATTGGTGATAAAATTGTTTACGTGATGTTTGATACCGGAAGTTGCATTGGCGACTTGCTTCTAGATAAAGAAACAATCCATCAAGTTGCCGATATGGCTACGCCCAAAGAAGAATTTTTAAATGGCAATACTTGGGGAGAAAACGTTGCTTATTTTTCTAAAAAAGTGAAGCATCCAATTTATTTCAACAAAATCAAATTGGATATTAAGGACGCGCAATTCTCCGACTTAGATCGAGATGTGCAATTTGATAAAGAAGAAAAAATTATTGGCACTTTAGGCCCCGTGCTATTTTCAAATAACATCGTTATTATTGATTATATCAATAACAGGTTTGGTGTTTTATAATGAAAGATTTGCCATCATCTATAAACTGATTATTTTCAGATTATAAATGATTTTTAGCAAGTGAACTTGATAGCTTAAACTACCTGTGTACAATTTTAAACGCCATTGTACGGCCGTTACCTTGCATAATGGCTAGGTTAATCCACGACAGTGCAAATTTTTCTAAAAGTTCAACTTTGTCTGCTTTGCCAAAGTCTATACAGGTAGCAAAACCACAATCTAATGCCAATTCCTTTGCAACCAGTTTTGCTTTTTCACTATCACCGGCCATAAACATGTCTATACCTTGTCCATCATAAATTGGATTGAGCATATTTTCAAAACCGGTACTATTAAAACACTTTACAATCGCCGCTTGAGTGGTAGCTGCTAAAAAATGATAAACAGTTTTATAAGGTTCAGGACTTTTCATAATTGAGTTGGTGGCATCAATGATGATTTTGTAAGTTACATTGCCCATTTGTTCAATAACTTCAAAAATAGCAGCAGGGGGTGTTGCAATCAAAATAACTTCGCATTGGTTTACGGCATTTTCTATTGTTGCAAATCTATCTTCGCCAATTAAGGTTGCCAATTTTATATTCTTTTCACTCAATGGGAATTTCGCACCAATCAATACGTTATGACCGGCTTTAATCCATTGCTGTGCCAATGCTCCACCTACGTTTCCTGAGCCAATAATTGCAATATTCATATTTTTAACTTTTAAAATAAATAACCATTATTGATAGCTGTTTTATCCGGTATTTCTTCTTCTAGCATTTCTTTTAAATCTCTTTCAATTGTATTACAAAGAGCCGTCATTGGAATATCAGTAATTTGATTTTCAAATGGATTTTCGTTGATTTCACCCACGCGATTCATCACTGCAAATACAAAACAAATGATAAAGCTAACCGGGATTACCATAAAATCGATATTCATTTTTGCAAAATCGCCAATTAAGCAAATAGGTAAAACAACGATAAAAACGTATAAAAATAATTTAGTAAAATACTGATAATTCATTGGTAAAGGCGTGTTTTTAATTCGTTCACAGGCTCCTTGCCAATTACTAAATGCTGCCAAATTGGGTTCCATACTGATATTGTCAAAAGCACCAAGCATTTCTTTTTGCATAGCTTCTTTTATTCTTAATCCTTGAAAATGCAAGAGGATATTCGGCAAATTTTGTTTTTGCTTGAGCTCATTAAATTCGCTATCAGACAAAAAGTTTTGAATTTCTTCAATTTTATTTTGCATTCTTAAATGCAGTCGCAAACTATGTGCAAACGCTATTTGCCTGTAAATCATTTCCCTTTTATAGTTGTCTGCATCAGTTTTGGCGGCTTTGCCTATTACGACCGCATTGTTAACATTGGCTATAATCTGCCGTGCAAAAATTCTGCTATTATTAATTATTCCACCCCAAATCGTTCTTGCCTCCCACCAACGTGCGTAACTACTTTGGTTTCTAAATGCAATAAAAATTGCTAATGCTGATCCCAAAATTCCTGCAATAGATAAGGGTAAAACAATTGGGATGAATTTGAATTGATGTAATAGCAATACCGATAGGCCTATCAATAAAGTAGTCATCATTTCAAAACGAATGTTCCAAAACACTTTCCGTAAATCAAAGTTTCTTTTTAGGATCATTTTCTAAAATTCGTATCTAATAAACCCGCCTAAATTTTGGGTTTGGGTAAATTTATTTCTTCCTAATTGTGTTATATCTAATCCTGCGCCAATCTGAAATACTTTTAATTTTACGCCTAAACGAAAACGTTGTGTAAATGAATAAAGTTTTATTGTTGCGGTTGGAAAAGTATTGACCAATTCTGCCTGTAAAAACAAGTTTATTTTTTGGGTAAGCTTTGGCGTATACCTCCCTAATAGGAAAAAATCAATATTCGGTTCCTTTAAAGTTTCTATTACAACCCAACTGAAAATACTGTAATCATTTTTGTTTTTTGAATATTGAATACCCGTTTTGGGATAAACCCCTTTATTCAAAAAACTAATAACAACAACCGGTGCAAAACCATGTAGTTTTTTGTTATTATAACTTATTGCTTCGGTAAACCCAAATTGTGGTAGATTGTTTGTTGCTGTCATTGCATCATCTACACTTGCACGATTTCGATTAAAGAAGAGCAGTTTTGTAGGCGACGAATCTTTGTTTTTAATAAACTTAAAAAACAAAATATCTAACGTGGTTTTTTGATGTCCTTTAAATAACTCTACCGGAATTTGTGCATTAGCAATGCTATGTATAACCAACAATGTTATTAAACAAAATAGCAATGCGAAAGTGTATTTCATTATTTGTTCAATGCTTTTACCACCAATTCGGCTGCAGCGGCTCCTGAATTTTGTTGCTGGCCGGTTATTAAATTACCATCGGCAATTGCATATGAACTGAAAGGAGCAGCAACTTTAAAAGTGGTTCCAATAATTTTCTTTGCCTCTGTTTCAATTCTATATGGTTGAATTTTCATCCCAACTGCTTGGTCGGCAAAATCTTCTTCGGCGTCTGCAAAGCCGGTCCAGGTTTTACCCGACACCAATAATTCACCATTAGATTTTTTTGCATCTAAAAGCAATGTGGTAGCATGGCAAACTGCAGAACTTGGCTTACCGGCTTCATAAAAAGCAATAAATAATTTTTCTAAATCTTTATTACCCCTGAAAGTGTACATCGGCCCTTGGCCACCCACTAAGAAAATAGCAGCGTAATTTTTTTCATCTACTGTTGTAATTTTTTTTGTGTCTAATAAAAGATCATTGAATGATTTTTGCTGCATATAACCCAATGAGATAATATCATGAGCAGCGTAGCCACTTGCGTCGGTTGGATTAGAATAGCCATCCATTTCTAATTTTCCACCTTCGGTAGAAACTAATTCAACTTCATAACCGGCTTCTTGAAATACACGCAGTGGATGTGTGAGTTCGGCAGCCCAAAAGCCAATAGGCCAACCTGTTTGCTTGCTAACACTTGGAGAACTTGCCACCATTAATATTTTACCTTTAGTTGGCGCGCCATGAAAATGCACGTAGTTATTTACTTCTGTAATCATATTATTTGTTTTTTGTAAAGCGTTTTTTGTTTGTGCTAACAACCCTGTTGATGAGAAAAAAAAGAGTGATAGGGAGACGATTGACTTAATCATATGTGTTTAATTGATTTACTTTTATGGAGCAAATTTCAATACTATATCTACCTTTGCAATGTGTACAACCAAAAAGTGCGATACATACTTTTTGGTAAGTAATAGTTAAACCAATACAACCTATCATGCCTGATTTTAATTACAAAGGGAAAATTTACTATAACCCGGTTCAATTAGTAATGGAACAGATTGGCGGCACATGGAAAGCACCAATTTTATGGCGATTGAAAACTCAAACAATGAGATATGGAGAATTACGTAAAGATATTCCGCATATATCAGACAAAATGTTAACTACTCAATTAAGAGAGTTAGAAGAAGATGGATTTATCAATCGCAAAGTATTTGCAGTTGTGCCGCCCAAAACAGAATATAGTTTAACCGAACAAGGCAGAGATATTATAAAGCTCATTACTACTATAAGAAATTATGGACTTAAAATGATAGAAGAACAAGCTAAATCAAAATAGCAGCAAATAAGCAAACATACATAATCTTGAGAATCTGAATTACGTCTATATAATTCCGTTAGTATAATGTTATAGAACTGTTTTAACTTTATATCAATCAGTTAGTGTCAGCACCATAATTACAATCAATAACAATGAAACCCAAACTTCAATTACTGAAAAAATTGGCAACCTTATGTTGTTTAGTTGTATTGTTGGGTTTCAATAGTAAACTTTGCGCTCAAATTATATATACCGATATACCGGATGCTACGCCTAATGCATCGTATCCTCTAGATTTGAATAATGACTTTATTGTTGATTTTATAATACAGTTTGATAGAATTGATAAGGTTATTTGCATACCTCAAAACAATAACGCTTATTCGGGTGATTTTGTCGGTGGCGAATATTTACCTTGGGCGTTCTCTTCTTCTACTAATATTTGTAACAGCTTAGTATGGTATGATGCTACTAAACCCGGTATCATGGCTTGGGGAACAAATATGGGTTATTGGGTAGGCGCAACCAATAAATATTTAGCACTA
>JBJOQA010000493.1:0-2722 GCA_046050225.1 Bacteroidota bacterium
GCCATTGCCGATGTATTATTTGGCGATGTAAATCCTAGCGGAAAATTAAGTACCACTTTCCCGCAAACATTAGGTCAAGTTCCAATTTACTATAACCATAAAAATACCGGTCGCCCATTAGGCAAATGGTTTGAAAAATTCAGAAGTAACTATTTAGATGTAAGCAACGAGCCATTATATCCTTTCGGTTATGGTTTAAGCTACAGCAATTTTAGCTATAGCGATATCAAATTAAGCAGCACTTCATTTAAGCCTGGTCAATCTATCACTGCTAGTGTAACCGTAACTAACAACAGCACTGTAAAAGGTAAAGAGGTAGTTCAATTGTACATTCAAGATGTGGTAGGATCTGTTACACGTCCGGTGAAAGAATTAAAAGGTTTCCAAAAAATTGAATTAGCCGGCGGCGAAAGCAAAACCATCAATTTTACCATTTCAGAAAACGATTTGAAATTTTACAATTACGATTTAAAGTATGCCGCAGAAACAGGTGATTTCAATGTATTCATCGGTGGTAATAGCAGAGATGTAAAAACGGCATCCTTCAAACTTCAATAAACAAACGTGAAAAAGATATTACAAAGCATCATCTTGTTGTTCACTTGCTTCGCAGCAAGTGCACAACAAGATTTGACTGCATACAGTAAAGAATACTTCATTCAAAACGGAGATACGCTTCCCTATCGTTTACTCTTACCTGAAAATTATGACGCTTCAAAAAAGTACCCTTTAATAATGGTGCTTCATGGTGCAGGCGAAAGAGGCAACGATAATGAACTACAACTAGTTCATGGTGCCAAACTCTTTTTACAAGATTCAATTCGCAAAGCGTTCCCGGCCATCGTTGTATTTCCTCAATGCAAACAGAATAGCTTTTGGGCCAAAATTGCAGTAAAAATGAATGCCGACAATAAAAGAGAATTTAGTTTTCAACCCGATAGTACGCCTACAAAAGACATGGCGCTCTTAATGGGTTTAACTAAAAACTTGCAGGAACTTTATAAAATAAAGAAGAAGCAAATATATGTAGGCGGTTTATCTATGGGTGGTATGGGAACATTCGAACTCGTATATCGTATGCCCAAAGTTTTTGCCGCTGCCTTCCCAATTTGTGGAGGCGGAAATCCTGCGTCAGCAGCTAGCATGAAGAAAACTGTTTGGTGGATTTTTCATGGTGCCAAAGACAATGTAGTTGATCCGCAATTATCCATTGCCATGGAAGCTGCTTTAAAAGAAGCGGACGCATCGGTTAAACTGACCATTTATCCTAATGCCTATCACAATAGCTGGGATGATGTTTTCAAAGAAAAAGAATTGTTGCCTTGGTTATTTTCACAACATCGTTAATCCCTTTAATAAAAATCAAACCCATGTTAAATAGAAATAAATTTTTTGCAGTACTTATACCGATGCTGATTGCTATCACCATCGCCTGCTCCAAAAAAACAACAACGCCCGTTACGCCTGACCCTGTAGATACAGTTCCTACCGTGAACGAAATTGATTACTGGTTAACTAAAGGCGACGCTTCGGTTTTGCTAACCAAACAATCCGGCATTTTAGGATTTGTAAGTAATACCAACAATTATGGCACTATCACGGTTGATAGTAATAGCCAATACCAAACCGTTGACGGATTTGGCTATACACTTACTGATGGCAGTGCTACATTAATCAATGGTTTACCTGCAGCAACCAAGCAAAATTTGTTACAAGAATTATTTAGTAACACCGGTTTAGGCGTTAGTTATTTACGTATTAGTTTAGGCGCATCTGATTTAAGTGCCAACACCTATTCTTACAACGACCTTCCGGCAGGCGCCACTGATGTAGATCAAAATAATTTTGATTTACAACCGGCACGCGTTGACTTAATACCCATTTTAAAATCCATTTTACTCATTAATCCTAACATCAAAATTTTAGCATCTCCTTGGAGTGCACCTGTTTGGATGAAGACCAATGGTAATACTATGGGAGGCGAATTGCAGCCGCAATATTATGGCGCCTATGCAAAATACTTTGTGAAATACATTCAACAAATGAAAGCAGAAGGCATCAATATTGATGCGGTTACGGTACAAAACGAACCACAACATGGAGGGAACAATCCAAGTATGGTTATGTCGGCTGATCAACAACGTGATTTTATTAAGAATGCGTTAGGCCCTGCGTTTCAAGCTGCAAGCATTACCACAAAAATTATTGTGTGGGATCATAACTGTGATAATTCTAATTATCCAATTTCCATTTTAAATGACGCAGCCGCGAAGCAATACATTGATGGTTCTGCCTTTCATTTATACAATGGCGACATTGGCGCATTAAGTGCTGTGCATGATGCGCATCCCGACAAGGCATTATATTTTACCGAACAATGGACCGGCGCAAACGGCTCATTTGCGGGCGACTTACAATGGCATGTAAAAAATGTGGTGATTGGATCAATGCGTAACTGGAGCAGAAATGCTTTAGAATGGAATTTAGCTGCCGACCAAGCATACAATCCGCACACAGTTGGAGGATGTACCGAATGTAAAGGGGCTTTAACTATTTCGGGTACCAACGTTTATCGCAATGTGAGTTACTACATCATTGGACATGCTTCTAAATTTGTTCCTGCAGGCTCTAAGCGCATTGCCAGTAACTTGATTAGTAATGTGTACAATGCCGCATTTGTAACGCCTTCTGGAAAAAAAGTTCTAATTGCCGTAAATGAATC
>JBJOQA010000494.1:0-6598 GCA_046050225.1 Bacteroidota bacterium
ATTTGTTTAAACATACTAAATCAGCATAATCTAACATGTTGATTTTTTCTAACTGCGATGCCGCACCATATTCGGGCGTCATAACATACATGCTCACATCAACATAATCTAAAATGCTGGCATCGCTTTGCCCAACACCGGCACTCTCTAAGATGATAAAATCGTAGCCTGCGTTTTTACAAATATCAATGGCTTCTTGCACATACTTGCTTAGTGCTTTCTCGCTTTCGCGTGTTGCCAAACTGCGCATGTATGCGCGAGGTGAGGAGATGGCATTCATGCGAATACGATCGCCCAATAAAGCGCCGCCCGTTTTTTTCTTACTCGGGTCAACCGAAATTACCGCAATGGTTTTGTCGGTATAGGTATTTAAAAATCGGCGCACAATTTCATCGGTTACCGATGATTTGCCGGCACCGCCTGTACCGGTAATACCCAACACAGGTGCTGATGCATCGGTGTTTTGCGGATTGGGTAGGGTAAGCGGTAAGCCGTTTTCGGCTAAGGTAATGAGGCGGGCAATTTGGCGCACATCATGCACTTCGCCCAGTTGCATGGGTTGATTAAAATTGCCGGTATTATTCAAATCAAAATCGCACTGTTTCACCACATCTTCAATCATGCCTTCGAGGCCCATATGGCGGCCATCATCCGGACTGTAAATTTTGGTAATACCGTAAGCATGTAGTTCATCAATTTCGGAGGGGAGAATGGTTCCGCCGCCGCCACCGAAGATTTTGATATGGCCGCAACCATTGGCTTCCAATAGGTCTTTCATGTATTTAAAAAACTCTACATGTCCGCCCTGATAACTCGTGATGGCAATACCTTGTGCATCCTCTTCAATGGCACATTCTACAATTTCTAATACGCTGCGATTATGCCCAAGGTGAATGATTTCGGCACCTTTACTTTGCATAATGCGACGCATGATATTAATGGCGGCATCGTGCCCGTCGAATAAACTGGCGGCCGTAACAATACGAACTTTGTGTTGTAATGAAAATGACATAGTTGATTTTTTTAGCGGCAACAACAACCGTTAAGTTGCATATCCCTACGGGCATCACAACCGGTTATTTGCAAACAATCGGTGCAAAAATACAGAACTGCTTCGTTATGTTAACGCTTGTTAGTTTTTTTGCAGGCTTTTACATCAAAAAAGTAAGTGCGGCAAAATCTTCAACGCTTAATGCTTCGGCGCGTTTGTTAAAGATTTCATCTTGCAAAACATTAGGGGGAAATATGCTTTTAACCGCATTGCGCAAGGTTTTGCGGCGTTGATTAAAGGCGGTTTTTACCAATAATTTGAATGCTTTGTCGGATTTTACGTTGAGTGCCGTTGTTTTGCGCCGCAGGCGGATGACCCCACTTTCTACTTTAGGCGGAGGGGTAAAACATTGATTACTTACATCAAATAAATATTCTACTTCGTAATAAGCCTGAATGAGCACACTCAAAACGCCATAAACTTTATTGCCTTCTTTACTGGCAGCACGCTCGGCTACTTCTTTTTGAAACATGCCAATTACTTCGGGCACCTGATCACGCCAGTCGAGGATTTTGAATAAAATTTGCGTGGAGATATTATAGGGAAAATTGCCAATAACTGTAAACTTGCCTTCAAAAGGTGCCTCAATATCTAAAAAGCTTTTGGCAATGATGCGATCTTGTAAAATGGGGTATGTTTTTTTAAGAAAGGCCGTTTTTTCATCATCCAACTCCACTGCTTTAAAATCAACGTTAGGCAATGCCAGTAAATGTTTGGTGAGGGCCCCGCCGCCCGGACCAACCTCTAGCAATTGCGTAAAACTGTGTTGTTGTAAAGCATCCACAATTTTGTGAATGATGGTATCATCTTTTAAAAAATGTTGACCTAGCGATTTCTTTAATGTATACATGCGGCGGTGTTTGTCCGGCGTAAAAGTACATAATATGCCGCCATTCAACGAAGTAAGCTGCAATGTTGTATTTTTACACAAATTCTTTACTGTTATGCAACATGAACACAAGCCGGTAATCGGACTCACCTGCGGAGATATTAATGGCATTGGCCTTGAGTTGATTATTAAAACTGTAGCCGACAGCCGCCTGCTGGAAATGTGTACGCCGGTGATTTTTGCCAATAACAAAGTGTTGAATTTTTATCGCAAAGGATTAGCCGATTATAACTTCAATTTTTCGGCTATGAAAGATGGCATGCGTGCCAATCACAAACAAGTGAATTTGTACAATTGCTGGGAAGAAGAAGTGGCTGTAACGCCCGGCGAGTTAAACAATGATGGCGGCAAATATGCCGTGTTGAGTTTAACCAAGGCCGGCGAAGCCTTGAAAGAAGGGCGCATTGACGGTTTGGTTACCGCGCCAATTCACAAAAAAAATACCCAATCAGATAGCTTTAATTACACCGGCCATACGCCGTACTTAAAAGCATTATATGGTGCCAAAGATGTGTTGATGTTGATGGTGGCTGATAATATGCGCGTAGGCTTGGTTACTGAGCATGTTCCGGTAACGGATGTGGCCAAGCATATTACCAAAGAAAGCATCATCAGTAAATTGCAATTACTGAATCAATCGCTAAAGAAAGATTTTGGTATTGATAAACCAAAGATTGCTGTTTTAGGTTTAAACCCGCATGCTGGCGACGAAGGATTGGTGGGTAAAGAAGAAGAAACGATTATTCGGCCTGCTATTAAAGAAGCCAAACAAAAAGATATTTTCTGCTTTGGACCTTATTCATCAGATGCATTTTTTGCACGCGGACAACACGAAAAATTTGATGCCGTTTTGGCGATGTACCATGATCAGGGATTGATTCCATTTAAATCGTTGGCAATGGGTGAAGGGGTTAATTATACGGCCGGTATTACAGGCGTTCGTACCTCGCCCGACCATGGTGTAGCGTTTGATATTGCCGGAAAAAATAAGGCAGACGAAGCGTCATTTAGACAAGCAATTTTTACTTGTATAGATATTATTCAAACACGCAGAGGATATCATGAATATCGCAGCAATCCGATGAAACGGATGGGTGCTGCCGTAGTAGCTCGGGCAGTAGATGAGCGTATTACTGAATTACCGGAATAAGGCTACGAAGCGGCGTGAGGGATAGCAGCGAAAAGCCCGCAGCCCTTTAGTGGCGAGGACTTGTAGCGAATAGCCCGACCCGAAGGGGCACGCCCTATTTGATGATTTCTGAAATTTTACGTTTACACACAACTGTTAGTTAAACATACTATCCGGCACGCCTTTATTGATGATATAATTACTGAACGTGATTTCGGCTTTTCCTTGTTTGTTTTTTTCTACCGGTTTATTGTTGGCACCGTCATCAAAATCAAAAGTGATACCCTTAGGAAGTTTGTAATCTTTAGTGTTGAAGCTAAAAATAATTTTATCGGGTAGGCCATAACTGATGTATTTGCCATAGGTCATATTGAGTTCGTAACTACCGTTTTCGCGCGTGGTGGTGGTGGCGCGCAAGATTACCAAATTGGTTTCGTCGATATATAAAGTAGATAAAACCACATCAGCGTTTTCTTGCGTGGGCAATAGTTTTACGATATGCGCTTTTGTTTTTGCATCAATGCCGGCATCAATCACCATGTATTGATTACCGGCCAATAAGCTGCTGAGGTTGATGCTCACCGCACCTTTGGGTACAAAAGAAATTCCTTTTTCGTTTTTTATTTTTAGTCGATTAGGCTTTTGATAATAGATTTTTACTTTGGCCACGGGCACTTTTAAAAAAGCCACATTGGTTTTCATCACACCGGTTGCTTCGTAATTATTTACCTGTTCAATTTTTGCTTTTACTTTTTGAACCAATGCATTCACATCTTGCGCCGTGGCCGCAAGTAGGCTACACGCCATTAACAAACAAGTAAACAAAGTATTTTTTATGAGTTGCATGCTACATGTTTTTTTGGGTTAGGAAAGAATATCTTTTTTGCGGAAGGCAATGATGGAAATGCCCACCAGGGTTACAATGTGGCCGATGAGAATCCATAAACTTTTTTGAATGGCGGGCCAATTTTCGAGCGAACCTTTGATTGGTTCCCCTTCGGGGGAAGTACCGATATAAAAGAAGCCCTTCCAGCCCACTAAATAAGAAGTGAACAAATAGGGTTTTACATTTTTATCAATGATAGGCACATTGATATTGGAAATAATGGTACACACAATTACAATACAAACCGTGGCAATGATAGGTCCGATAGAGTTTTCGGCAAAAATAGACAGTAACAAAGCCAAAGATGCAATTACGGTAAGTGCCACCGAAGCATAACCAAAAGCCGCCCAATAGCGCCACATGATATCGTCTTTGGTTATTTGCATAATCATTGATTCGTCGCCACGCACGCGAAAGATGAGCATATCATCGGCACCAAAGATGAGCAAACTAAAAAACAATGCGGTGATGGCCATCCAAACCAATAACAAAATAGTAAAGATGGTAGCCGCGGCAAACTTTACTAAGATGAATTGTGAGCGACTAATGGGCTTTGATAACAGCAAGCGCAACGTACCCATATTGGCTTCGCCACTAACCGAATCGGCAGCAATTAATGCCACCAAAATAGGTACTTGCACCAACAAGGTATTTAAAATGATATAGCACATGAAATAGCCGTTGATGGCCTTGGTGCGTTCAAATTCAAAACTGTCTTTTACGCTTTGCAGCATCAAATCCATATAGCTTTGTCCGTCGGCTTTAAAAGCAAATTGAAAGATGCCAACAATCGCTGCAATGGCCGCAAAAGCGATATAGGTGCGCGGCCTTTTGGATATTTTATATAACTCAATTTGCAAAAGGTTCCACATGGCCGGTTTGGGTTGTAAGTGATAAAAAATAATTTTCGAGGGAGTGGCTGGTGTTTACCGATAATAGGCCAATTTGTTGTTCAACACAATAGTTGATGAGTTGCGGCACTTCTGCTTTATTCATCATCAATTGCAGGTTGGCAGTGGGTTGTATAAAGGAGGCCCAGGCCGATTGTTGCAAAATTGCACGTGCCGCAGCAGGGTTAGTAGCGGTAATTTCTACAACGGTATGACTGGGATCGAGCAATTGTGCCACTTCGCCTTCTACTACTTTTTGGCCCTTGTGTAAAATGATCATGCGATTGGCAATCAATTCAATTTCGCTAAGTAGGTGAGAAGAGATGATGACGGTTTTTCCGAGTTCATGGCTTAAGCGCAAAATCAGGTTACGCATATCGGCAATTCCTTGCGGATCGAGTCCATTGGTTGGTTCATCTAATATAACCAAAGCAGGGTTGTGAATTAATGCAACGGCAATACCTAAACGCTGTTTCATACCTTGACTAAAACCATCTACCCGGTCGTGGGCACGTTGATCGAGCCCTACCATTTTTAATTGTTCCATCAATTGCGCACGCGAAGGCTTGATACGACTCAGTTTGGCAAAGATGGCCAAGTTTTGGTAGGCGCTGAGGTACTTATATAAATCGGGCTTTTCTATTACGGCACCAATTTGCTGAAGAATGGCTGAGCGATGTTGATTTAATTTTTTACCGAAGATTTCAATTTCGCCGCCGGTTGGTGCAATTAGGGTGAGCAGCATGCGAATGGTGGTAGATTTTCCGGCGCCGTTTTGTCCCAAAAAACCATAGATATCTCCTTGATTTACAGTAAAGGAAAGATCTTTTACCGCTTGCAGTTTTTTATATTGTTTGGATAAGTTACTTACCCGTACGAGGGTGTGCATAGTTGAATTATTGGTAAAGGTAAAACGACTTAAGGAGGTTATTGTTCGGAAATATTTTTTTTCAAACTTAATTGATTGATTTTAAATGTATTTGTGTAAAACAGGGGGATGGATAAAGCTTTTGCCACCAAAAAAAATTTGGCAGTAATCAAAAATAACTGCAGTTTTGAGTTCTCAAGTACCCCAATCCCTATCAATTACCCCCAAGTTCCAATTATTTTTTAGTCGTATCCACATCCTTCGAAAGATTTTGTAATCCAGCGTCCCTGAATGAGCCCCAACTTGTTTAATCACCCTCATTTATACCTTTATGAAACGCATTATCTTTTTACTTGCAATTGCAATTTTCTCTTTCAACACTGCTGTACAAGCTACTGAAGATCCGATTAACGGCAACGATCATTTCAATATGGGCGGTAACCGAAAAGGCTTAGTAATTATGCCTAATCCGCGCACGGGCGATGCCCAAGTGTTGTTTATTGCCACCAAGGCGGCGAATGCTACTATTAAAGTTTACGATGCAAACGGTAAATTGGTTTTAACCCGCGAAACTGCAGTTGAATTGGGCAAAAACAAAATCAATATTGATGGCTTTATTCAATTGCCCGAAGGCAGTTACAGCGTAAAATTAATTACGCAAAATAAGCAGTTTACGGGCAGTTTTGTTTTGTGGAAATAAGCTGTTTGACTGCTTAATTTAACCGACAATTTTAGGATTGTCGATGACTCCGTTTTTTTACCTTACTACATAACCAAGCACAAACGAAGTTGCCCTTGTATTCAACAGGGGCAATTTTTATTGGGGATTGTTCATGTAGGATTGCAGCGCTTTTACATAGGCATCAAATGCTTCGATGCCCTTTG
>JBJOQA010000495.1:0-2524 GCA_046050225.1 Bacteroidota bacterium
AATTTTTCATTGCGATAAATTAAATGGGTAGGCAGAATTTTAACACCGGAAAGTTACGGCATCTAGCAAGAGAAAGAAAAATTCTATTTCGGTGGGGGTTGTTAACACGCCTTTGAAATGAACAAGTAATGACATGAAGCAGCCGATTTATAAACTAGCAGGGATTCGTTTTGTTATTCTTCCGAAAGGTTAAGTGCAGATTTCTGAAGCACCTCCTCCCATCTCGCAATTAATAAATCGGTATAAATTTCCTTATCCAATCCATAAGAACCAAGTGCATAGCCATCATTCCATTCAATGAGTGTTGTTGCGCCGGTATCTAATACACCGAAATCAATTCCATAAGCGGCAGTTTTATCCATTGACTGTTCAAAATCTTGAATCGCATTTTCTACAATCGATAAATCTAATTTTAAATTATCATCTCCGGCATAAAGCTGTATTCCAACAATAGTTGCATTGATGACAAAAACTCTGTATTCAGATTGCCAATTGGCCAAAGTAGCACAGTATAATTCGGTATCCTTTGCGTATCGATCTAATTGAAGTAAATCGCAATCAGAATTGATTACAAATCCCGTAAATAGTTTGGCTACAGATCTTGGCTTTACAAAAAGCCCCGTAACTTCCGCGAAGCTATTATTAGCATACAGTTTACGAATAGTGGTTGACCATACTTTTCTTCCAAGATATTTTTCCAAACTTTTGGGATAGCAGTCTGTAGTACTATTAAACCCAATTCTCTTAAGCACTTTTGCAATGGTAGGATGATCGCCAACAACCATGGTTTCATTATTGAGTTGTAGCTGATTTCTTAACAGTCTTTTTTCTGTAAATAATTCAAATGGAATACCACGTAATTTCAACACCTCCAGCACATCTTTATGTTCCGGTTCTAATATATTATTTCCGTACTCGTGTATGTAGGCTTTTCTAATCATGAATCGTGATACAATTTTAATAATCTTACAACAGCTATAAAGTGTGGCAAAACAAAAGTTAAACGAAGCTTGAACGGATAATATCGCCGGTTAACACTATAAAGTTTGTCTATTAAACTCTGTTACAAATTTTTCAGGTTCATTCGGTGTTAAAACAATTTTTTTATTATGAATGGTTGTAACTAATACAGCATTACTACGTCGTGTTGCATACCAAGTCATACTTCCAATTTTAGAATTACTGAATTTTCCCCAATAACCAAAAAGCCCTCCAACACCGAAAATTCTTACCGCACAAGACAATTGATCATTTTCCAATTGTTCAACCTTTTCTATTGTTGTTCGATCAATTTTTATATCTAACAATGGCCGGTGTATAATTAGTTTTTCATCTGTTATGCTGTAACGAATAGGTCTAAATAAAAAAGTTCCTAAATAGATTAAGGATAATAGCATCGTAGAAAATATGAAAGGGGATTTTCCCTCTGTGACACTACTAGAATATTGTCCGGCAATGATTACAAAAAATAAAATTGTAACGCCTAGCGTAACCCCTTTTGCCAAATTGTCTAATGAAGTCTTATAGGTCATCATTTAATAATCATTTTAATTAGCCCAAAATGCTACTCGCCTTTGCTTTAAGAAATATTCCGTGATTGTTTTTCCTTCTCAATAATGCTATCAATAAAGGTATTCATATTTAATTCTTTTAACTGCGCATATTGCTTTTGGTCCTGGTTCGCTTTTTCGGCTAAGTGGTACTTCATTTGTTGGTATTCCAATCTTGCCCATTCATGTTTTCTTAAAAAATCGCGTGTTAAAAGATGTCTTTCTAATGCCGGACAGTCAACAATACAAACATAAAGATGGTGCCTTATCGTATCTAATATTTCATGTATTGCAGTTCCGCTTCTTTTAAAAACCTCCCTCCCTTCAATACCTTGATTGCCATTATGGTAATATCCCATTTTCTCTAACCTATATTTTATCTTTTCAAAACTAGACAGTTCAGAATAAATTATATCTAGGTCAATAATAGGTTTAGCGTCTAAATCTGGAACGGATGTGCTTCCAACATGTTCAATTTGATAGTTGAGGTCTTCCAACCCACTATCAATAGTATGTTTGATGGCTTCAAAATCTTTAACCCATTGAGCTGTATACTTTACAATAAGCATGCTGTTCTAATTAAATTAACGTCAAAACGCTAAATTATAACAAGTTTTGGCAGTGTTCTCCTAAGCTGCGAAATATGGATAAATTCATATTAAAATTGAGCTTTTTGTTAGCAGCAGATCTACAAAAAGTAAAGTGATGATCAATAAAAAGCAGGAGTTATAGGTGCGGGATAAAACAAAATTTTTACCTGAAGTGGGTATTTGGGTAAAAAATTAAATAATGTTAATTCATACCTAAAGGCAATGACTTTTGTTGGCGTACTGTTTTAGTACCTTTTTTCACTTATGTGCATAAAAAAACCCCAGCATAGCTGGGGTTTCTTCAAAGAATATGGCGACTACTTACTCTCCCGGTTGGTATACCAGTACCATCAGCCATAAGGGACTTAACTTCTCTGTTCGGAA
>JBJOQA010000496.1:0-6126 GCA_046050225.1 Bacteroidota bacterium
CAATAATTTCAAGATGATCTTTCAAATTGAATTTAAATTGATTCATGATCCATTGTTGTAAAAAATGACCCGCTAAAATCATACTCATCACCCAAGCCACACAACCAACAATATTAAAGAAAGTAAACTTTGCCTTTGGCATCTCTACAATTCCGGACACGATGGGTGCAAAAGTTCTAATGATAGGAATAAAACGAGCTACCACAATTGCACCACCGCCATGCTTTTCATAAAAATCGTGCGCCTGCTCTAAATATTTTTTCTTGAATAACATATTGTCTTTCCAATGAAACATGGTTGGACCGATTTTTTTGCCAAACCAATATCCTGCAAAATTGCCCACAATCCCCGCAAGGGTAACCAAGGCAATTAAAATCAATAAATCGAGCCACTCATTATTTAATCCTCCTAAAGAGAATAATTTCAAAAATTCGTGACTCAAGTTGTGCGAGTAGATTCCGGCTACAAATAACAAGCTATCACCCGGCAAGAAGAAACCGGCAAATAAGCCAGTTTCGGCAAAAATGATAAATAACAATAACCATAAACCTCCATAAATGATATAAAACATGGGGTTAATCAAATCCTTCCAAGTAAAGTCCTTTTTCATGATTACCAAACCACCCTCTTTTAAGGCTGCTGGTTGTAGTGTTACTTGTTCATAATTGGCGGCTGAAAAAACTACTGCACTATCCTCCCCAATTTCAATTAAGCAAGTTCCGTCTCTTTCTGTTTTAGCTTCGCGCACAACACCGGCCTGGGTGTACGTGAAAACTCCTACGGATGCTTCGTATTGGTTATTGAGTTTGATGGTGATAGACTTTGCGTATACCTGTTTACCTAGTACCACCAAAATCATAAATAACAATAAAAAGAATTTCTGCTTCATATTAACGGGTTTGTAATTTAATTAATTAAGAATGATGGTTGGATGTTTCATGAGAAACTGGCTCGCTTAACTCTCCTTCCCATTTACTAACTACTGCAGTTGCAATACTATTGCCCACCACATTGGTAGCGCTTCTACCCATATCCAATAATGGATCTATTCCTAACAACAAGGCAATACCTGCTTCCGGAATATTGAAGGAAGCTAAAGTTCCGGCAATTACCACCAAGGATGCACGCGGCACACCTGCAATTCCTTTACTGGTAAGCATCAACACTAACAACATCGTGATTTGTGACGGAATGGGAATATGCATACCGTAACTCTGCGCAATAAATAAACTGGCAAAAGTCATATACATCATACTTCCATCCAAATTGAACGAATAGCCTAAAGGCAAAACAAAACTTACAATTTTATCCTTACAACCAAATCTTTCCAATTCCAACATGGTTTTAGGAAATGCGGCTTCACTGCTAGAGGTACTAAATGCAATCAATATTGGTTCGCGCATTCTGCGAATAAGATGCACTACCCGATTTCGAATAAACAACCAACCAATAACAATTAAAATTACCCAAAGCAATGCTAGACCAAAATAAAACTCCCCGATAAAAATCGAGTAGGTTTTTAAAATACCAATTCCTTGTTTAGAAATGATAGCAGCCATTGCACCAAAAACCGCAAGTGGCGCAAAATTCATCACATAACCGGTAACTTTTAAAATAATATGAGCGGTAGCATCCAATGCTTTAACCACCGGCTTCGCCGGATCGCCAATGGCCGCTGCCGCAACACCAAAGAAAAGTGAGAAAACAACGATCTGTAAGATTTCATTTTTGGCCATTGCTTCTACAACACTGGCAGGAAACACATGATAGAAAAAGTCCTTAACTGTTAAAGCCGCTTTATCAATACCGGTATTTACATTACTATCCGGTAAGGTTAAATGCATGGCAGTTCCCGGCTCAAAAATGTTCACCAAAATCATCCCAAGCAGCAGGCTTAACAAGGAGGCGCTTAAAAACCAGAGTAATGTTTTGCCACCAATACGGCCTACCGAATTAATATCTCCCAATTTGGCCACCCCTACAACTAGCGTTGTAAATACTAAGGGTGCTACAATCATCTTAATCAGTCGTAAGAATATATCGGCCAAAATGGTAAACCAATCTAATTTTTTATCTCTTGCTTTTAGTGCATCCGTTTTTTGAAGGCTCACCAATTCTTTTTGCTTCAGCAATTGTTTGTAAGAAGCCAATGCCGTATCAGTTTGCGCGGCCATGGCAGTCTTAATAATTGCAATGGAGTCATTTAGCTTTTTAATGGCTTTATGTGTAGCAGCGCCGTCCTCATTTAATAACAATTGCTGTTCGGCAGTTTTTTTATCCGTTTCAATTTTGGTCAAAGCCAACTTCAACATATTAAACAAAACTGTATCCTTTGGTTGCTCATAAGCATGCAGCTGCTGTTGCAATGTTTTGGCTTGTAATTCGGCATGGGCAATCTTTAAATTTTCTTCGCCCACATAGTTTTTATTCATAAAGAAGCCGGCAGCAATACCAATCAACAATGCGATTCCAATGTATAAGGTTAGCCGATTCTTTTTTTGCGGTGTATGCTCCATAAATCTGTTATAATTTTTGCAATATAATATTATTAAGTTGTTTAGCACCCCCTTCCAAAAAATTGAAGGTTCAAGTTTCAAAATATTATCCTATTTTTCCAACTCATTCATTACTAAAACCAACTAACAACATGAGTTTATTTGTGAAAAAACCGTTGGACCAAATCATGGCGCAAGCTGAGGATGGCAAAGGTTTAAAGAGAACTTTGGGAGCTGGCAATTTGGTGGCCCTGGGTATTGGTGCCATCATTGGAGCAGGCTTGTTTGTACGTACTGCGGCAGCATCGGCTGAAGCTGCAGGGCCGGCAGTAACCCTTTCATTTATTGTGGCGGCTATTGGTTGTGCGTTTGCAGGACTTTGTTATGCCGAATTTGCTTCCATGATTCCAATTGCAGGTAGCGCCTACGCCTACTCTTATGTAACCATGGGTGAATTAATTGCTTGGATTATCGGATGGGCATTGATTATGGAATATGCATTAGGTGCGGCCACCGTTTCTATTGCTTGGAGTGAATACCTCAATAACTTGCTAGGAGGCTCGATACCTTATGAGTGGTGCCACTCGCCATTTGAGGCCTTACATAAAGCAACCGGCGATGTAATTAATCAAATTACGGCCGTACTTCCTGAAGCTGCAAAATCGGTAAAAAATGGCATCCTTATTTTAAGTGATGAGCAATATCAAGCTTTACTTACGAATCATGCAGATATTGCCGGCCAAATTCAAGTTACCAAAGGTATCATGAATGCGCCTGCATTAATTATTTTGTTATTATTAACCCTATTATTAATTAAAGGATCGCAAGAATCTGCTTTTGTAAATATGATTATCGTATTTGTAAAAGTTGCTATCGTTTTATTATTCATCGGCTTTGGATGGCAGTTTATCAAACCAGAAAACCATACCCCTTATTTAATTCCTGAAGGAACCATTGGCCACGAAGGCTTCTTCAAATGGGGCTGGGGCGGTGTATTAGGCGGTGCGGCCATTGTATTCTTCGCCTTTATCGGTTTTGATGCGGTGAGTACGGCTGCGCAGGAAGCTAAAAATCCAAAAAGAGATATGCCGATTGGTATCTTGGGCTCTTTGGTAGTTTGTACTATTCTATACATTTTATTCGGACATGTTTTAACCGGTGTTGCTAACTATACCGAGTTTAAAACAGCCGGTAAAGAAGCTTCAGTTGCTTATGCCATTCAAACCTATATGAAAGGTTACGAGTGGTTAGGAACGAGTGTTACCGTTGCTATCTTGGCCGGATTCTCTTCAGTTATTTTGGTGATGTTAATGGGACAAAGTCGCATTTTTTATACCATGAGTAACGATGGATTAATTCCAAAAGCCTTTGGCGAATTACATCCTAAATTTAAAACCCCTTACAAAGCCAACTGGATTTTATTCATTTTTGTTGGTTTGTTTGCTGCATTTGTACCTGGTAGTGTTGCCGGTGATTTAACTAGCTTCGGTACCTTATTTGCATTTGTATTGGTGAGCGTAGGTGTTTGGATTTTTTGTGTAAAATCACCTAATATCGAACGTCCGTTTAAAGCACCGCTTGTACCTATTGTTTCCTCTTTGGGTGCCATCATTTGCTTGGATGGCTATCGGATTAGTGATTTATTTCTTGTACAGTAAAAACAAGAGCAAATTGCGTA
Source organism: Bacteroidota bacterium (assembly GCA_046050225.1). Classification (GTDB taxonomy): domain Bacteria; phylum Bacteroidota; class Bacteroidia; order Chitinophagales; family Chitinophagaceae; genus Ferruginibacter. The sequence continues at coordinate 4,174 of JBJOQA010000496.1, forward strand.
ACCCATCTGATTTGGTTGCGAAAGCTTCTGATTTTGAAAAACAATAATTCAACACTTTGATATTAAAAATCCCCATCCAAAAAGATGGGGATTTTTATTTTGCATTCGATTTCAATTATTTACCAAACTTGCTTTTCAAGGCTTGTAAAGCATCCTGCATGGTAGCAGGTTCTGCTTTAGGTTTGGCTTGATGTTGACTATGTTTACCTCCAGTAAATGCTGGTTTGCCGCTATTACTTTGTTTTCGATCTGGTGCCACTTCGGTTTGCTTAATGGATAAGTTTATCCGCTTTCGCGGAATATCCACCTCCAGTACTTTCACCTTTACCGGTTGATTCAATTTCAACACTTCATTAGGATCGGTAATATATTTATGTGCAATTTCGCTTACATGTACCAATCCGTCTTGCTTCACGCCAATGTCAACAAATGCGCCAAAACGTGTAATATTGGTCACCATACCCGGTACTTCCATTCCCACTTTTACATCTTCAATGCTATAGATAGCGGCAAATTCAAATACCTGCGCTTCTGCTCTAGGATCTAAGCCCGGCTTGGTTAATTCCTGCAAAATATCCCGGATGGTTAACTCCCCTACTTGCTCCGTTGCATATTTTTTGGGTTGCACTGATTTTAACAAGGTTTCATTTCCAATCAAACTTTTTACGTCTACACCTAAATCTTTTGCCACTGTATTAATAACGCCATAAGCTTCTGGGTGTACCGCGCTATTATCTAAAATTTCTTCCCCGTCGGGGATACGCAAAAATCCTGCGCATTGCTCAAATGCCTTGGCACCTAAACGTGGAACTTCAAGCAATTGTTTACGATTATTAATACGTCCTACTTGATTACGGTATTGTACAATATTGTCGGCAATTGTTGGCCCGATGCCACTCACATAAGCCAATAAATGTTTACTGGCTGTATTAATGTTTACACCAACTTTATTTACACAACTAATTACAGTGGCATCCAATCTTTCCTTCAGTCTAAATTGGTTAACGTCGTGCTGGTATTGCCCCACGCCTATGCTCTTTGGGTCAATTTTTACCAATTCAGCCAAAGGATCCATCAACCTGCGTCCAATACTCACCGCACCGCGCACCGTGATATCTTCATTCGGAAATTCTTGCCTGGCAATTTCTGAAGCAGAATAAATAGATGCACCATCTTCATTCACCAAAAACACCGGCAAACCTTGCGTATTTTTTTTGATAAACTGTTCTGTTTCTCTACCCGCCGTTCCATCACCAATGGCAATTACTTGCAAACCATATTGCGCAATGAGGTGATTGATTTTTGCAGCATCGCCTTGTTGGCGATTGGCCTCATGCGGAAAGATCAAATCTGTTTTTAGCAAATTCCCTTTTTCATCCAAACACACCACTTTGCAACCGGTGCGATATCCCGGATCAATGGCTAAAATACGTTTGCTACCTAGCGGTGAACTCAACAACAACTGACGTAAATTTTCGGCAAAAACATTAATAGCTTCTTCATCTGCTTTGGCCTTTAAAGCCGTACGGCATTCGGTTTCCAAACTAGGTTGTAGCAATCTACGATAGGCATCTTTTCCCGCTTTGCGGATATGATCCGAAGCCGGAGACATTCCTTTGATATATAACGCATCGATTTCTTCCAATGCGGTTTCTTCATCAGGAGCAATAGCAATACGTAAATATCCTTCTAAGAATCCGCGTAAAATGGCCAAAATACGATGCGATGGTACTTTAGAGATAGGTTCGCTAAAATCAAAATAATCTTTATACTTGGCGGCTTCTGCCTCTTTATCTGTTACCACTTTACTTTGTAAGGTTGCCTCCTGTTCAAACAATTTCCGCATTTTTGCACGAACGGTAGCATCCTCATTAATGGTTTCAGCAATGATATCACGTGCACCCTGTAAAGCCACTTCGGCATCGGCTACATTATCGTTAATATAACCTGCCG
>JBJOQA010000497.1:0-5958 GCA_046050225.1 Bacteroidota bacterium
TCAGAAGTTAAACGTTTCGACTGGTTTAGAGGTTATCAAGTTGGCGGACGCTCTTTGTTATGGGGTCGTCAAAGTTATCGCTGGAGCGATTTTGATTTTGAAGCCAATGCCAAAGACGGACATGGTGTAGACTGGCCGGTGCGTTATAAAGATATTGCACCATGGTACGACCATGCTGAAAAATTCGCAGGCATTAGCGGTAGTTTAGAAGGTTTACCGCAACTACCCGACGGACAATTTATGCCACCAATGGATTTGAATATTGTTGAAAAAGATGTGGCTGCTCGCTTAAAAAAAGCATACAACGATCAACGTCATTTAATTATCGGCCGCACGGCACATATCACCCAACCACATAACGACCGTACTAATTGCCAATATCGCAATAAATGCTGGATGGGTTGTCCGTTTGGCGGCTACTTCAGTACGCAAAGTGCTACTTTACCGGCAGCCATGAAAACCGGTAATTTAACCTTGCGTCCTTTCTCTATCGTTAAAAAAATCATTTACGATAAAGACACGCAAAAAGCAAAAGGCGTAGAAATTTTGGATGCTGAAAACAATAAAACCTATGAATACTTTAGCAAAATTGTATTCGTAAATGCGGGTGCTTTAAACTCTACTTGGTTATTAATGAATTCTGCAACCGATGTTTGGCCTGAAGGATTGGGCTCGAGCAGCGGCGAATTAGGTCATAATTTGATGGACCACCATTTAGGCATCAGCATCAGTGCACCGGTAGAAGGTTATGAAGATAAATATACCTACGGTCGCCGCCCGAATGGTTTTTACGTTCCAAGATTCCAAAATTTATTTGGCGATAAACGCGACTATGTGCGTGGTTTTGGTTATCAAGGAAGTGCTAGCAGATCAGGTTGGCATAGAGAAATTGCCGAAATGGGTATTGGCGCTAACTTTAAAGATGCATTGACTGAACCGGGTGGCTGGAGTATTGGTATGATGGGCTTTGGAGAGGTTTTACCTTATCATGATAACAAGGTTACCTTAGACAAAACCAAAAAGGATAAATGGGGCATGAATGTGCTTTCTTTTGATGCAGAATTAAAAGAGAATGAAGAAAAGATGCGTAAGGATATCGAAAAAGAAGGTATTGCGATGTTTGAAGCTGCAGGTTTAAAAAATGTAAGTTCTCATATTGGTGATGGTACGTTAGGTCGCGGTATTCACGAAATGGGTACGGCACGTATGGGTAAAGATCCAAAAACATCGGTACTCAATGGCAATAACCAAGTTTGGGATGCTAAAAACGTATTTGTAACCGACGGCGCATTTATGACTTCCGCAGCATGCGTAAATCCATCGCTAACCTATATGGCATTTACCGCACGTGCAGCCAACTTTGCCGTAGAAGAATTGAAAAAAGGAAATCTCTAACCAATTAAATTGAAGTTAAAAATGGAAAGAAGAGAACTCATAAAAATGATTGCCGTTTTAACAGGTGGCGCCTTTGTAGGAGGCGACTTGTTTTTAAGCGGCTGTAAAAATAGCCCGTCGCTTGGCGGATTAACCTTTAGCGCAGATGACTTATTATTTTTGGATGAAATAGCTGATACCATTTTACCTGCAACCTCCTCTCCGGGCGCAAAAACCGCGGGTGTTGGCAAGTTTATGAGCGTAATGGTAAATGATTGCTATGATGAAAAAGAACAAAAGATTTTTCATGCAGGTATCACTTCCATTAACGAGGCTGCAAAAAAACAGTACAATAAACCTTTCATGGATTTAACCGCTGCAGATAAAACCGCTTTATTGAATGCACTGGATAAATTGGCAAAAGAAGGCGCACAAAAAGTAAATGCCGGCTTTAGCAATCTAAGCAAAGAAGATTGGCACAAAATTGCGTGTGATAGAAACTTAACGGGTAAAGATCCTGTAAAAGAAAAATTGAGTGAATTACCAGAATACTATTTCATTCAAATGAAACAATTAGCGATTTTAGGTTATTTCACCAGTAAAGAAGGGGCAACCAAAGCTTTACGTTATGTGGCAGTACCGGGTAAATACGATGGCGCACTTCCATACAAAAAAGGAGATAAAGCTTGGGCAACCTAGGTGCCGGTTAACAACCTATTCAGATGCTTGAATTACAATATTAAAATTCATAATTATGTCAACAAACAGAAGAAAATTCATTCAATACGGAGGTTTAGGCGCTTTATCATTTTTGTTGCCAACCGATCAACTGTTGGCCGCAGGCGGAGATTTATTCATGCCGGGTAAACGCCTTTCTGAATTTGCCATTCAAATTTGGTCGGTAAAAGAAGATATGGCGAAGGATCCGAAAGGCACTTTAAAAAAATTAGGTGAATACGGATATAAGCAAATAGAAAGCTTTGAAGGCAAGGATGGTATTTTTTGGGGTATGAAAAATACCGAATTCAAAAACTATCTCACAGAAGTGGGCACTTCAATCATTTCTGCGCATTGCGATATTTCAAAAGATTTTGAACGAAAAGCTGCCGAAGCTGCCGAAATTGGCATGAAATATTTGATATGCCCTTACAAAGGGCCTCAAAAGAGCTTGGATAGTTTTAAACGTTTTGTTGAAGAATTTAATAACTGTGGCGATATCTGTAAGAAAAATGGCATTCGATTCGCCTACCATAACCACGATTATTCATTTAAAGAATTAGAAGGACAAATACCACAAGTTTTGATGATGGAAGGTACTAATCCTGATACGGTAGATTTTGAAATGGATATCTATTGGGTAGTTGCCGCAGGTGAAAATCCGGAAGAATGGATGAAAAAATACAAAAACAGGTTCCGCCTTTGTCATATTAAAGACAGAATGAAAACCCCTTTGCCGGATAATAAAAATTCATCCTGCATCTTGGGAACCGGTAGTATTCCTTTTAGCAAAATCCTAAAAACTGCAGGGGATAACGGCATGAAGCATTTCGTTATCGAGCAAGAGTATTTTGAAGGAACAACACCATTAGAAAGCGCTAAAGCTAACGCAGCTTATCTAAAAAAGCTTGTTTTAGCTTAATTGTTTAAATAGATTAAGGGCGTAATTGCATAAAAAAGGAGAATTCGGCAAGAAATTCAAATTTTGTGTGCATTTACGCCCTATTTTTGCAAACAATTTTAAACCACTCCCATGGCAGTATTAGTAAATAAAAATTCGAAGATCATTGTACAGGGCTTTACCGGTACAGAAGGCACTTTCCATGCCACACAGATGCTAGAATACGGAACAAACGTAGTTGGTGGTGTTACGCCCGGTAAAGGCGGTACTACCCATCTGGACAGACCAGTATTTAATACAGTAGCAGACGCGGTTAAAACTGCAGGTGCGAATGTTAGTATCATCTTCGTACCACCGGCTTTTGCTGCCGACGCCATTATGGAAGCTGCTGATGCAGGTATTGGCTTGGTAGTTTGTATTACAGAAGGTATTCCCGTTCAGGATATGGTGAAGGTTAAGAATTATTTACAAGGCAGCCAAACCCGCTTAATCGGGCCAAACTGTCCAGGTGTAATTACAGCTGATGAATGTAAAGTAGGTATCATGCCGGGTTTTATCTTCAAAAAAGGCAGAATTGGTATCGTTTCTAAAAGTGGTACGTTAACTTATGAAGCTGCTGATCAAGTTGCGAAAGCCGGTTTAGGCATTTCAACTGCTATCGGTATCGGTGGTGATCCAATCATCGGCACAACTACTAAAGAGGCAGTTGAATTGTTTATGAATGACGATGAAACCGATGCGATTGTTATGATTGGTGAAATTGGTGGTGGAATGGAAGCTGAAGCTGCACGTTATATTCAATCTACCGGCAATAAAAAACCGGTTGTAGGTTTCATTGCCGGTCAAACAGCTCCTCCGGGTCGTAGAATGGGTCATGCCGGTGCGATCGTTGGTGGTGCTGATGATACCGCTGCTGCTAAAATGAAAATCATGGAAGAATGTGGTATTCATGTAGTAGCTAGTCCTGCCGATATCGGCAAAACAATGGCCGCTGCAATTGCGAAATAATTTATCCCTAAAAATAAAAAAATCCCGGACCAATCATCCGGGATTTTTTATGGGCCTAATTGCTTGAAATTGAAACTTATCTATTTTGTTGAATATAGGTCATCAATGCCTCTCTGTTAGAACTAAATGTAAATTCATTGGCTAACGTATAATACACTTCGCGATCAACGGTTCTCTTAAAAGCATACTTCGCAATTTCTAATTTTTGATTCTCGAAGGTAAATAATTGCAATACTTGACGCATTTGTTCAGTAGAAAAGTAATTCATATTAATTACGGTTTTAGCAGTTTGCAATCGTGCATTATCAAAACTTTCATTGCGCAGGGTTTGTTTAAATTGTTCAAACTGTTGGGCCAACATGATGCGATTTACCGGAGGATTATTATTATTGCCACCTCCGTAACCATCATGGTCATCATCATTATCATTCCAATTGTTTCCCCCATTGCCATTATAGCCACCATTACCGCTGTTGCCGCCATTTCCGTTATAACCACCGTTTCCGCCATTATAACCTTCTACCATATCATCATCATCCATTCTGATAAAAGCCTCATCAACCATTGCCTTTCCAAAGCGATTAATGGTTATATCGGTATAGTAAGAAGAACGTAAATAAATTCTTCCTGAATAAAGCAATTTCAAATTATTTACCGGATTGCGAATGATTCTTTTGGTTTGATATACCTTCACATCATGGTATCCTGAACGGATATTGTCTAAGGTAAGTACATTGTAATTTGATTGGTAACGGATGCCATCAATCATTACTACTAATTGACTTTTAATGAAAGTGGAAATCGTTAGTTTGGTTCTTGGAGGCATAGCAAATAAAGCCATTGACAACATTAAACCTGCGATGAGTGTAGAAATTTTTTTCATAAAATGTTTCTCCTTTAGTTTGGATAATTCAAACGGTATGCCGCAAAGCAAAAACCAATCTATAATAAAAAGTTAAAGAAAATAGCAAGAACCTTATGTAACCAACTAAAGTTAGCATCTTGTAGGTTATATAACAAATAGTTGCTTTCTGCTTATTTAAAAATTAAAATCATGCTACAACGCATACAGTGCCGATTTTGCCCATTATTTTTTACACTTTGCTTTAGCTTCTTTTCTATTGTTTCAATAGCACAAAGCAAACCTACTTATACGCAACAATGGAAAATGGTTGCAACATTAGAAACAAAGGGACTTCATCAACAAGCCGCCAAAAAAGTTCAACAAGTATTTCAAACAGCCGTAAAAGAAAAAAATGAAAAACAGTGGCTAAAAGCCGCTTTGCACTTAATGCGTTATCAAAATTTATTAAAAGAATTTAGCGTAGAAAAAAACATCACTTATATTCAAAATTTACTTTCCAATTCAACAGGAATTTCTACCCCCATATTACAAAATTTACTAGCTGAGCTTTATTCCAATTATCAAACCGATCATTATTGGCAAATTTCCAATCTCAATCTTGCGCAAGAAATATCCGGCGACTTTAAAACTTGGACCATCTCCGGCTTTGAGAACCACATAAAAGAACTTTATTTAAGCAGCCTACAAAATAAATCTTTGCTGCAAAATACCTTTGTGGCGGATTATACAGAAATTGTGATTGCCGGCTCAAATGATAAAAAACTACGGCCTACCCTTTTTGATGTACTCGCAAACCAAGCGCTTGACTATTTTAAAAACAATAACTCAAGCCAACCATTTTGGCGTGAAGAACACGCACAAAACGAAGACCATTTTTTATCAGATGATATGCGTACTTTTTGTTCCCGTATTATCGTACTTGATTCAAACAGCAAAAAAGCGCATTTTGCATTTCAACTTTTTCAACAACTGATTCAATTCCACTTAAACGATGCAGAACCAGATGCCCTGCTGGATATCAATTTGCAACGACTACAATTTGCCTACGAAAACAGTCATCATCCCTTAAAATTTCAACATTTCGAAGCACAAT
>JBJOQA010000498.1:0-3625 GCA_046050225.1 Bacteroidota bacterium
GTAGTAAAAGGACAAAAAATCGCTTTTTTAAGTAAAAATCCTTTGGCGCTTACTTGCTTCTTCGAAATCATTAATGGTAGAATGGAAGCCGATGCCGGCAAATACGAATGGGGTTCTACTATCACCACCGCTTATTTGCCGAATGATAATACAGAATTTTTTACCGGAACTGATAATTTGTTAGATTGGTTAAGGCAATTTGTTCCACCAACCGTAAAAGATATTGATGAGGATTTTTTACGTGGATTTTTGGGAAAAATGTTGTTCAGCGGCGACGAAATTTTGAAAAAAACCAATGTATTGAGCGGTGGAGAAAAAGTGCGTTGTATGGTAAGTAAAATGATGTTGCAAAACCCTAACGTGGTAATGTTGGATGAACCTACCAATCACCTCGATTTGGAAAGTATTACTGCATTCAATGATGGAATGATTACCTTCCCAGGGATTGTATTGGTTACTACGCATGATCACCAGTTTATGCAAACAGTGGCAAATAGAATTATTGAAATCACACCAAAAGGTGTTATCGATCGCTTAATGACCTATGATGAGTATTTAGAAGATGATCGTGTAAAGGCTTTAAAAGAAGAAATGTACAGCTAGTTCGATCATTTTTTTTCAACAAATAGATTTGGTACGATTTTTTGTATTCAATCACCAAAAAAGAAAACAAATGAAGAAAATGTTAATGATGGGGGCTATGTTATTGTGTGTAACAGCTAGCCTAAAAGCACAAAAAGGAAACAACGGTTATACAACCGCAGTGGGTGTGAAGTTTTATCCAACCGCACTTTCAGTTAAGCACTTTATTAAAGACGGGCATGCGCTAGAAGGATTGGGTTATTTTTCTAATACCTCTTTTAGAATTACCGGCTTATATGAAGTACATAAAGATTTAAACATAATTGACGGTTTACGCTGGTACTATGGTGTTGGTGCGCATGTTGGGTTTTATAAATCAAAATATAACGGCGGAACCGGTATTGGCGTGGATGGTGTATTGGGTTTGGATTTTCAATTGGGCGAAATTCCTTTAAACATTTCGGTTGATTGGCAACCATCCTTTGAATTTGGCGATACCTATGGAAATGGGTTCACCGGCAATTGGGGGGGTATTGGTATTCGCTATATCCTAAACTAAAATTATTCAGTAAGAAAAATCTCTCAACTACTGCCGCCTAATCAAATTTAGCGGCAGTAGTTTTTTTAAATTGAAATTAGCTGCCTACATATTAGCTTGCATCGACTTTTTTTACCCGTTTTTTAAACGGTTTATGCCGCTGCAAACCTTTAGATACGCTGCTTGTGGCGGAACAAATGTAGTAGTAGGTTTTGTTGCCTTCACTGTTTTATTTCATGGCCTTGGTGCACAACCTGTAAGTTTTGGAGGCTTAGTTTTTGAATCCTACAGCGTGGCATTAGGCATTTCATCCGCAGTGGTTTTTGCTGTTGGTTTTTTGCTAAATAAATTTGTAGTGTTTACTTCCTCTAATTTACGCGGACGTATTCAATTGGTACGTTATTTCTTTTCTTTTTCGCTGAATTTGGCACTCAACTATGTGTTACTGAAACTATTGGTTAAACGCTTGCATGTTTACCCGGTTGTAGCACAAATTTGCGTAACTGCATTTGTAGTTTTGTTAAGCTACTTTATTCAACAGCATTTTACATTTAAAGTGAAGAAGTTGCAATCAAATGATTGATAGCGATAGCTTTAGTTAATTTATAACATTAATTTCATTTTAATGTTAGCGCGTTCATACAAGCCACTTTCTAATTGAATTTCTTCAAAACCAAATTGCCGATACATGGTAATGGCTCTCACTAATATGGTGTTTGAATACAGTATGATTGCTGCTATTTTTTTTGATTGGGCTTCAAAAATGCAATGTTTCAATAATGCTTTGCCAATACCTAATCCTTGAGCTGATTGCGTTACAGCCATTTTTCCAAGTTCATAAACGGTATCATCAATGCGTAATAAACTAGCTGTACCCACAATCGTTCCTTGGTACTCGGCATAAAAAATTTTTCCACCTTTATCGATGATCACTGTCTCCGGATTAGATAATGCAACTACATCGCCGGGTTCCAAATAAAAATACTTTTCTAACCATTCGGTATTTAAAAGCTTCACAGCTTCGCGATGGTCGGTTGAAAATGGAATTATATTTACCCTACAAGCACTTGCCGGAGAGGAAGAGATCACTAAAAAACGTAAAGTTGTTGGATGAGTGTTTTCTATATAATGAAGTTGATGACTCGCCACAGCAATGCCTTCTCCGGGTAGTAATTCGTACATTTTTCCTTCCAAGAAAAATTGACCACAGCCATCAAGCACATAAAAAAACTGCTGAGCTTGATGATGAAAATGCAACTGTTCGCGGGTATTGGGTTCCATCTCTTCTTCAATAATTTGAAGGTTGTTGGTTTGTAATAATGGAAACCCTTTATTTGCTGCACCCCAAATATATGGGGTTATATCTGCCACTTTTATTTTCATTGATTTAATGTGTAGTACTTAAATAAGGATTGGCTTTTACTTTTTCCATATAACGAGATGGATGGGCTACGGCTTTCCAATCAAATTGTTCATACAAGCCATGTGCATCGGCTGTTACTAAAACAAATCGGCGTTGTACCTGCAATTCAGGATGCTGCTGAATGGCTTGCATCAGGCATTTAGATAAACCCTTTCCGCGGTGTTCATTTAGGATATAAACATCTGCTAAATATCCAAAAGTTGCATGATCGGTTATAACCCGTGCATAGCCCACTTGTTGCTCCTTGTAAAAAACGCCAAAATTGATAGAGTTGGCAGCAGCTCTTTGAACCAATTCAAACGAAATATTTTTGGCCCAATATGATTCTTGAGAAAGGTATTGATGAACCACCTTTAATTGCATATCATCCAGCTTATCGCTTATAAAATAGTCAGTAGGTAATTGAAGATTATTTTCCATTTGCAAAAATTAAACTGCAAGTAAACAGAAATAAATAATTGTAAAGAAAATTAAATGTTGAAACGGATAAATACCGGGATGAAATGTTTTTTGATGGGGCTTGGATGATTAGCCTATAAATAATTGTTGAATGATGCACTAATGTTGCAGTGTGCGACGCCACCGCAGCTGAAAAATGTTACTACTGCCGGAAACAAAAAATTAATTTTCCAAATAACGCAACGGTTGCAGGTGTTGGATTTCTTCGTCGGTAAATAAACGGGATTGAATGATGAAACGCTTGCCCAGTGGGATTTCTAACGAAAAGCTACTTCCACGTCCGTCTACCACATCTAAAGTAAGGTGTGTATGCTGCCAATATTCAAATTGATCTTTTGCCATCCAAAATTCGCAATCGGCAACATTGCCTAAGCATACATCACTGCTGCCAATGATGAAATCACCTTTTTCAAAACACATTGGTTGTGATCCATCGCAACAGCCTCCGCTTTGATGAAACATTAAAGGTCCATATTGTGCACGTAATTGTTCAATTAAAGCTAGTGCTTTTTCGGTAAGGTTGATTCGTGCAGTCATATGTGTAAATTAAAGATAAAATCCTTCCGACAAAAGAATTGCGGAAGGATTTTATCTGTTTAAAGGTTATGATTTTAGAAGAAGCC
>JBJOQA010000499.1:0-5109 GCA_046050225.1 Bacteroidota bacterium
CAAGTACATACATCTGCGCCGGCTTCGGCACATTTGATAATATGATTTGGATTGCGGATGGATGCAGCCAAAATTTCGGTTTTATATCCTTGAACCGAAAAGATGGCACGTATTTGATGAATCAATTCCATACCATCCCATCCACTATCATCAATACGACCTAAAAATGGAGAAACATAGGTAGCACCGGCTTTTGCTGCCAAAATTGCTTGTCCTGCCGAAAACACCAAGGTACAATTGGTACGAATTCCGTTTTCGGTAAACCATTTAATAGCTTTAATACCATCTTTAATCATTGGAACTTTTACCACGATGTTTGGATGAATGGCCGCCAATTTTTTACCTTCCTCAATCATCGTTTCTACATCTGTAGAAACAACTTCAGCACTAATATCGCCATCTACTAACTCGCAAATGGTTTTGTAATGATTCATTACGGCTTCTTCGCCTTTGATGCCTTCTTTAGCCATTAAAGACGGATTGGTAGTTACCCCATCTAAAATACCTAATTCATTCGCTTCCTTAATTTGTGCAAGGTTTGCGGTATCAATAAAAAATTTCATATAAAAATTGATTTAGACAAATGAATAGTAACAAGAACCGGAATTAAATAGTCGTTTGGGGAAGCAAGCGCCGATATGCAGATTTGAACAAACCGGTTCAAGAAATCCAAGACATATTACCGGTACGGTTACAGGAAATAAAAAATGGCAAGTTACTTACATCGCACCGCTCAACCATTTACCCTTGCTACCTTCCGATCCTGGGGGAGTTCAACAGGAGCTGGTCGTATAAGACTTGCCGGCGCAAAGATAGGAGAATGCAACTTAAAAAGGAAAAGAATTCGAAAGGAATTTCAATTTTTATTTTTTCAAGGAAAGGATGGTATTAAAAACTAATACCCGGTCGATCGGTTCGGGTGCTAACTTTTGAAACCCCAATCAATCGATCACATTGATCGCTAAAGCCTTTATAATAAATCAAAACGGTATATACATTTTCTGTTTCCCAATTATTTCCTTCTAGCTCAACTTGCTTAGCAGGATCTTTTTGATCAACCAACTTATACGCATAACTATAGTAGCCTTGTTTTAAAAATAAGGATCCCTTGTATTTACCGGTTGCTGTATTAAAAGTCAATTTTGAAGATTCATCTAGTCGGTAATTGGTTAATTGTCCAAATAAATACACATCTTTTTTGGGATAAGGCGCTCCGTTAGGCGTTACAAAACTAAAATGCACGGTTGCATAATCGGCTTGCCAATAAGGATTGACGGTTTCGTAAGTTATCGACTGATACAATCCGTTTAAATCCTGATAATAAACATAACGTTGGGCATTTCTGTCGATATCCGGCTTCACAAATAAGTTGAAAGTGGTAGGGGTATTTGCCGAACTATCAATACGTTCGCTTAATAAACGCATACTTCTTAAATCCAACCAACGCCACTCCTTCCCTCCGGGAAAAACAAAACTATTTTCTGTATTATATTCTAAAGTATTTCCTCTTACAAAAGTGGGGGGAACTGTTCCTTGCGCATTATCCCATCTTTGATTTTGTAACACCCGAACCTTTATTTGTTGCGCGGGATTAAAGGAACTTAGCCCTTCTACATTTACGGCAAACTTTACACGTTGGTGTGTTTTAAAAAACTCAGGCGTAAATGGTTGAATTACCTGCGTACTTACAGATGTTTTAGAATCTAACACCAACAACCTACGTGTGAATACCGTTTTCTCCATATCGCCGTCTAAAAATACTTTTACCAAATAATTTCCTCCTCTACTGGGCAGAGAATTGGCATCGGGCAATATTACTTGATAATGGGTATATCTTGCAAAAGCAATGCTAGAAACGCGATAGGTCGTAATTCGTTGTTGCGTAAATCCCTTAACATAGTCGAAAGAACTTAAGTTAACCGGGTTCCAATCAAAATCACATAATTGATAAGAATAATAATAGGATTTCACTTTGCCGTCCATATCATCAAAATGCAGTTCCATACGATCTCCGCTATTTAACTTGTAAACGGGCAATCCTTCTTGATCGCCATACATATGAAAACGTACCGAACGAATATTGGCTTGATCAGCATCTTGATCATTTATAGGCTGCGCAGCAACAAATAAACTGAAGAAAACTAAAAAGATCGTAGAAGAAATTTTGTTAATCAATGGCATGTTCCGATTAATATTTACTTTTGGAAAGATACCAAAAATTATTCCGATTGAACATTTCGGCCTTTATCGCAAAACGAATCGCCTTTAACGGACAAAAAACCTTTTCGAGGTTTATCATCCGGCTTGCCATTGCCGCAACGGCTATTAGCGTGGCCGTAATGATTGTGGCATTAAGTTTTATTAATGGATTTCAGCAAGTAATCAGCGAAAAAGTATTCAGTTTTACCGGTCATATTCATGTGGTACAAGATTTGGAAATGCGCACCAGCAATGCTGAAGATTACGTGATTAGCAGAAGTGATTCGGTTGAAAAAACCATACGTTCCGTTGCGGGAGTAACCGGTATGGAAATTTATGCCAACAAATCGGTGATATTAACACATGACGACGCTATTTCCAGTATTTTATTTAAAGGCGTGAGTAATCAATATGATTTTAAACGATTAGCGCCTTTTTTAAAGGATGGCAAATGGCTCAACTTCAAAGACAGTGGTTATAGCAGCGACATAAATATTTCTCAATTCATCGCCAATCAACTGCAAATAAAAACCAACGATTCTTTACTTGCCTTTTTTATTAGGCCGGATGGTACTAAGCGCAGCAGAAAATTAAGAATAGCGGGCATTTACAAAACGGCCATTGAAGAATACGATCATCAAATTGGACTTTGCGACATTAATTTAATTAGAAGATTAAATGATTGGACACCCGATCAAATTGGCGGTTATGAAGTTTATTTGGATGACTTTAATAAAAGCTTTTCGATAGCGCAAGAAATTAAACGAGAAACGCCACAAGGCTGGAACAGCAAAACTTTCAGAGATGTTAATCCGAACATTTTTGATTGGCTTTCACTACAAGACCGCATCAAGTATATTTTGATTGGAATTATGATTGTGGTTGCAGTAGTTAACCTAATTACTTGCTTATTGATTATGGTATTGGAGCGTACAAGAATGGTGGGCATATTAAAAGCAGTAGGCAGTTCCGACAAAATTATACAGCGAATATTTTTATACAACACCACCTATATTGCCATTGTTGGTATTCTTATCGGAACAATATTGGGTTTAGGAATTTGTTGGATCCAAGAAAAAACCGGCATTATTAAATTAGATGAACAAGCCTATTACATGGATGCTGCACATGCACAAGTTATTGGCTGGCAAATAGCGCTAATAGATATCGTAACCTTAATTATTTGCTTTATTACATTGGCCATTCCCACGATGTTGGTAAAACAAATAAAACCGGTAAAAGCGATACAATTTAGATAATAGCTTAAGGCTGTTCACCTACTCCTTCATTACCTGAACCTAGCATCAATTTCCATTTTCCGCTAGCATTGCGTTTCCAAACATTTATATAGGTGCCGTAGTAAACCGTATCCTCTGCTTTAGGTTTGATGGAATAAACACCGTATGTATATCCTAATTCACCTGACTTAGCTACTTCGCCGGTTTGCGGCTCCCAAGTCATTTGAATACTGGAATCATTCGTTTGGCTGATAAAATCAATCGCATCACCTGCTACAAAGGGTAATGAAGCCGGTCGTAACAAAATACCATTACTGTCGATATATTCCATGTAGGCTACCCTTAAACCTTGTTCTTCACTGAGGCGAGAAAATGCACGATCTGTGCTTAACAATTCAGATTTAAGGACTACCGGGTCGGGACCGGTTGGTTTCTTTTCTGTTTTTTCGGCACAGCCGGAAATAAAAAAACCTAGGAACAGTAAGTAACTAATATTTTTCATTCAACGAAATCGATGGTTAAAACAAAAACGAAGGTATTAAAAATACCTTCGTTTGCAGACAGTGTCTTAATGCCTTATTGAAATAACAAGCAAAAATTAAAATGGATAGCTCAATTAGCTATGCAATGCTTCTTTCTTTTGAATCAAAGCATCAACTGTTTCTTGGTATAGTTCGTCGGGTACGCAACAATCTACCGGGCAAACAGCCGCACATTGTGGTTCTTCGTGAAAACCTTGACATTCAGTACATTTGTTGGGCGTAATGTAGTAAGTGTCCATACTTACAGGAGCTTGACGGGCATCCACATCAATAGAAGAACCATCTAATAAGGTAAAGCTACCTTTTACAGAAGTTCCATCAGATACCGCCCATTCAACGCCACCTTCATAAATAGCGTTATTAGGACATTCGGGCTCGCAGGCACCGCAATTAATACATTCGTCGGTTATTTTAATAGCCATTACTTTTGTTTTTTAAGGTCAAAAAATCTGAGTACAAAATAAGTTTATGACGATGAATTTACAAAATAGAATTCAACTATTGCAAGAATTAAAAAGTTATTTACAAAATCCCGATGAAGAATGGGAACAAATCGTGGTTCGTTCGGGCCAGGTAAACGGTTGGTTTACCCCTGAATTTATTCAGATTGCCGTGGATAATATTGTGGATGAATTTTTAGATGAAACTAAAATGATAGAATGGCTTTCTAAATATAACTTAATTGAAAAGGAAAACCCTTCATTAATTGGTTTGGTAATGGCAGGAAATATTCCATTGGTAGGATTTCATGATTTCTTATGCATTTTCGTAAGTGGCCATCGCCAGGCAATAAAATTATCATCAAAAGACACGCTGCTATTTACGCATTTATTAAAAAAAATGAATGAATTTAATCCGGCTATTGCCGATGTTGTATCGATAGCAGAACAATTGAAGAATTGTGATGCCTATATTGCCACCGGAAGCAATAACAGCGCAACTCATTTTGAATATTATTTTGGGAAGTACCCACATATCATACGCCGAAACAGAACGTCGGTAGCCATTTTAGATGGAACAGAATCTGAAGAGCAGCTTAACGCTTTGGCAGATGATATTCATTTATTTTTTGGATTGGGTTGCCGCAACGTAACAAAGATTTATGTACCGGAAGGATACGATTTTGTTCC
>JBJOQA010000500.1:0-13226 GCA_046050225.1 Bacteroidota bacterium
GAAAGTGTGTATACGGGAAACTGTATCAAGAGTTCGAATCTCTTACTCTCCGCATTATTAAGGCTTTTTGCAAATTGCAAAAAGCCTTTTTTCATTAAAATAGCCCTTCGGTTGGTTAGAATTATAAATGCAAAAACAGTAGTATATTCTTAAATTAATTGCATTAACAGGATTATTTATTTCGAAAGCGGAGGAAAAATTGCTGCCGGTGAAGTTTAAATTGTACTGAGGATTAAACAATCATCGTAAAAATGGATATATCAACTTATTGATTTGGATAAAAACTAAGTACTTCTTTCCCTATTATCACAATTACTAACAAGCAAAGAACTTGATTGGTAGAAATCGTATTTTACTGCCAAGTTCATTGCATCAAAGATGCACCAACTAACCAATACTCAATTTTTACGCAGTTTAAGCGGTTGACTTTACCAATTAAAAAGTTTGAATTAACTTGGTTGTATACACAACATTCTTGGTGCGATTTCTACATACAGCCACCTTTTTATTTTTTATGCTGCTCGTTGGCGGCATGTCTGTTTATGCGCAGCATCAAACTTTTCGTTTTATCAATTTTAATGCAAAGGATGGACTGCCCGATCGTTATGTTTACAGCGCCACACAAGACTTACAAGGATATATGTGGTTTGGAACCGGCACCGGCTTGTATCGTTACGACGGCAAAACATTTTTGCCTTTTCGCAGCAATATTGATAAACCCGGTCATACCATTTCTAATATTTTACAAACCGTATTAACTGATAAAAATGGTATCCTTTGGCTGGGCAGCATCAATGATTTACAATGGTACAACCCCCTAAAACAACAGTTTTATCGACCGGTTGAAAAAACGGCCGTTGAAAAAAAAATACTGCAATCGTCTATCACGCATATTTCTGCCGATAGCAAACAAAATATTTGGATAACAACACGCGATCATTATTTTTTTCGATTCAATGCCAAAGATTCAATTTTTGAAGATTTTTCAAAACTTTACCCCCCAGGCATTTCAAAAGCTGTTTCTAAAATAGTAGAAGCCGATAATGGTAATTATTATGCCATTCATGAAGATGGAATTTTACAATTTTCGCTCACCAATAAATCAGCTCGCTTTTATTCAAGCACACAAGCATTTTTTACAAATGGTCTATTTGATCAACATGTATTATTACTTACTACTTACGATTCGGGCATCTTAAGTTTTGATGAGAAAAATGGCGAATTTAAACCTTGGTTATCTGCTCAAAACTTTGGTGGTCAATCCATTTTTTGTTTGCTTCCTCAACCAAACAAAAGTTTTTGGGCCGGTTCATATCCTCTCTTTCATATCAATAATAAAACAGTTAACACTATTCCCGGCAGTGGCACCAGTATCCATCAATTAGCCATTAATAAAATTGTAAATTTTTATCAAGATAGAGAAGGTAATATTTGGCTATGCAGTCATAATGGACTCAGCTTGTTATGTTGGCAAAACCAACAAATGAAGCTTTTTAACATCCAAGATCAAATTACGCATAAGGAGGTAGAACCTTTAGGTGTTTTTCCTATTGACCAAAAAGGAAGTTTTGTTATTACCGGAAACCAAAGTGCAGGTTTATTGCATTTTGAAGCCGGCACCGAAAGCCTGATTACGGTTCCAAATCGAATCAGCAAATCGGCGATAAAAATGCTGATTCAAGCCCCTGATGGTTCGTTATTTGCTTCGGATGATCAACAAATTTTTAGGTATAACCCACAAAACAAATCCTTTTCTTCATTTGTACTGAGAGATCAGCATGGAAAGGAAATGAAATATGCGGGCAGAAGCTGTTTCGACCCTTATGGCAATATTTATATCAGTACACCCGACAATGGATTCTATATATGGAATTATTCTGCGAATAATTTAACCCATTGGAATAAATGGGATATTGACACCAATGAAAACAAAGCCGATAACCTCTTACGGCCTTGCATCACCGATGCTAAAGGCAACGTTTGGTTTACCGCAAGCACTGGCATTTACCGCTATCAACCCCTTACAAAAAAATACCATCACTTTTTAGCACATGAACAAGCCGATCTCCCCTTACTAACAAATCCGGTATTTATTGCTGAAGACAAAAAAGGTCATATTTGGATTACCACCATGAATAATGGTTTATACGAATTATGGTTTGAAAACGGAAAAGAAAAGGCTAAAAATTATAATAGTTTAAGCAAGGTAGGACTACCCTCTGACTATTTATATAAAATAAAACTAAGTCCGAAAGACAGTAATCTCTTAATCGCATCTTTGGTTGGATTAATTGAGTTTGACCCTAATCAAAAAAAAACCATTCGGGTAATAGATGAGCAGCGCGGATTTTATCGCAGTGATGCGTACAACTTTTTTGTATTGCCCAACCAAGACCTTATTTATACCTATTTTGGTCATTTTAGTAAATTCAATTTGAATAGTTGGAAACAGGATCAATATGCAGCGCCTATTACTATTAATTCCATCCGAATATTAGAAAAAGAGTATCTCTCTACCTTGATTGCTAACAACTACACGCTTAATCTCCAACATGATCAAAACTTTATTCAAGTGAACTTTGCGGCGTTATCTTATAACAATAACAACAAGTTCATTTATTATCATCAGCTCATAGGCAACGACCCCCTGCCGGTTGCAAGTAATAATGGTATAGCCCTTTATGCCGCTTTAAAACCCGGCACATACAAATTGCAATTACAGGTGATAAATGCTGATGGAAAAAGCACCATGGCGGAACAAGTTATCATCATAAATATCCAGCCACCATTTTATAAAACAGCCTGGTTCCTCATCTCGGTAACATTAGGCATATTGTTCCTTTTTTATGTGCTTTATCGCAGAAAATTAGCAGCGGTAAAAAGCGCAGCTGCTTTAAAAGCTTCCTATAGTAAGCAATTAATCGAACTTGAATTAAAGGCTTTGCGTGCTCAAATGAATCCACACTTTATTTTCAATTCATTGAATAGTATTCAAAAATACATTTTGCAAAATAATACACAATCGGCTTCTCAATACCTTACAAAATTTTCACGCCTAATTAGATTAATCTTAGATCACAGCAATGTATTAACGGTTTCAATTCAAAGTGAAATCTCCTTGTTGAAATTATATTGCGAGATGGAAAGTATGCGATTTAATGGCAGATTTGATTTTGATATAAAGGTTGATCCTGCTATAGACAGTGAGCAAATATTAATTCCGTCGATGCTCATTCAGCCTTATGTTGAAAATGCCATTTGGCATGGTTTATTACACAAGTCGGATGTTGGGTATTTATCTATTCGTATACAGCAAACTAATCAACAGTGTATAATGGTAGAAATTGAAGATGATGGCATTGGAAGAGATCAGGCCAAGCAAATAAACAAAGAGCAAACCTTAAAGAAGAAGAGCTATGGCATGCAAATTACGCAAAACAGAATGGAGGTATTGAGCATGGCCGATGGCCGAAAAAACACATGTACTATTGTAGATAAAAAAGATGAACATGGTAATAGCACAGGCACTTTAGTTACCTTAATTATCCCTTTTCATCCAACAGAAAGCTAAGCTATGTTAAACGCAATCATTATCGACGACGAACCGGATGCAATAGAAGTATTAAGCATTCTTTTACATCAAAATTGTAAAAATGTAACAGTAGTAGAACGCTGCACTAGCGGAGCTACCGGAATTGATGCGATTATAAAACATCAACCGCAAATCGTTTTCATTGATATTGAAATGCCACATATCAATGGATTTGATGTATTAAAAGCTACCGCTCACTTAAACTACAAAGTAATTTTCACTACTGCTTATGCCCAATTTGCGCTTAAGGCATTTAAATTTTCGGCAATTGATTATTTACTAAAACCAATTGATATTGCTGAATTACAAACTGCCGTTAAAAAAGCAACTCCCTTACAAGAGGAAAAGGATTTAGATATTCGCCTAGAAGCATTATTGAAAAAAATGCAACCCACTTCTCATCGCATTGCATTGCCACTTGATAATAACATTCAATTAGTAAATGCGTCTGAAATTGTAAGATGCGAAAGTGATAGTAATTATACGCATATCTATTTAGCAAACGGAAAAAAGATTGTTACCGCCAAAACCTTAAAAGAGGTAGAAGAAAACTTAGCCGGATTTTCTTTTTTTCGCATTCATCAAAGCCATTTAATTAATACAGAACATATTCATCGCGTAATAAAAGGAGAAGGCGGCTCCGTAGTTATGAACGATGGCACCCAACTACCTATTAGCAGAAATAAAAAAGAGCGTTTCTTAGAAATGTTTAGAAAAATATAATCCCGCCAAATACTCAAAATTTCTGCTTGATACTAAAGCATAGGTTTGAATATATGTTGAATAAAGCAACTTCGCCTATGCTATTCAACAAAAAAATAACGGTGTGTACTAGGCGCATTTTTGGCACAGCCGTTTTCTTGTTGTGTGTAGCCCAATCGCTAAATGCTCAAGTTGTTTTAAAACTTAATAAACCCATTGACAAAAGCCAATGGTTAGCTCTTGAAAAAAAATACTTCCACCTTGCCTATGGCACCGTAACCTTGGTTAACAGCAATGGTAGCTGGGAACAGCTAAGTGCCGAAAAACCCCAAGCAAATAATTTAAAACCCAATTGGAAACAATTGGTCAAGTTAAATGGTTCATCTAATTCTCCATCAAAATCAGATAAATTATCCTTAACCGAAAAACATATCGACCCGGGATGCGGCGGTTGCTCAATTCTTATTTTTCCTACACAAGTGCCATCCGATACTGTTGAAAAAGCAAAAGAAGTATTGGCTGGTTATATGGAAATACAAACCATTGAATCTAACACCAATTAATAAACGAAAATGAAAATTTCACTAATTACACTGTTGCCTTTTTGTGGGTTAATGCTGATTTCCCAATCATGCAATGATGGCACATCAAATGAGGTAAAAAAAACAGATAGCTCCATCGTTTCTACTAACACTAACCATGCAACAACTTCTGACGCCGCTACAACCGACGGTCTGCAAGTTGCCTTCAAAGTAAATGGCATCGCTGCCAATACCCAAACACGTAATGGCGATAGCGATGAAGCATCGGGCATGTTTAATTACCAAACCCAACAGCTTGTATTAAGTTTTTTGGGTGATGACCCCAAACAACCACATAGAGGTTGGATAAATTTTGGCATTGACAAATTTCAACTTGCACCCGGAAATTTTAATGCTTCAAGCCAACCCGCACAAACCATTTCTTTTTCGAGATATGGCACCGAAAATGCAGGAGAAGAAGTAATGTATAATGGTAAAGAGTTTCAACTTAAAATTGAAAAATTAGAAAAAGACCCGGCAAGCGAAAGCGGCAATCGGTATTGGGCAAGCGGTAGTTTTTCGGCTACCCTCGAAATAAAACCTGAGTACAAATTTCAAAACAAAGCGCTTTACGACAAGTCGGATAAAACCATTTTAATTACCGATGGAAAATTTGAAAAAATACCCCTGCTTACATTAGGAAAAAAATCATAACGTAATTTACCTATTGCAAAAATTTATGAAAAAAAGTTTCAATATATTTTCAGTTACTCCCCATTATTTTGTAGCTATTCTACTGGCAGTTCCTTTCTTTTCAATTGCACAAAATGTTGGAATTGGTATTAGCAATCCACAAGCCAATTTGCATATCAACACTAGCAATCCACTACTTTCTACTTTGCGATTAGATGCATCTAATAGCGCTAGTCCGTTGCTTGAGTTTTGTTATGGCAATGCGGTGTATGGAAGCATCGGCAGTCCGGAGAACGAAGAATTTGAAATTAAAGCAGACGCGCGCAGCAGAGGAATTTCTATCTACGATAATTCGCAAGCTAAAATGATTTATATAGCAGATGGAAAAATGAGTTTAGGCGGTCATGCCCCGGGAAGCACTGCTAAAATTAGTGTGTTTGCACCTGCGGAAGCCATGAAGATTGACGGCGAAAACGCCTATCTCAGTTTTTACAATAACGGTAACTATAGAGGCTATATTCAAGCTTGGGTAGATGGTATTGGTATTGGTAGTGCGGCATCACAAAACTTGCGCTTTTATACCAATTCTGGAGCCGAACGACTAACCATTCTGGCTAATGGAAATATTGGTGTAAACAATAATAATCCAAATTATAATTTGGATGTTAATGGCTCGCTCAACTTAACCAATAGCCTATATGTTGGCGGTAGTGCAGGAAATAGTGGCAATGTACTCACGAGTAATGGCGCCGGTAATACAGCATCCTGGAGTAGTCCTACCAAGGGCGTTTATGAAAGTTTTTATTATACACCCATGACAACCGGGCAAGTATTGAATCTTACCACCAGTGATTTACTACAAGACATTCCGGGTTTAACACGAACCTTTACATTAACCGGAAACACCTTGGTACAGGTAAGTACCTATGCTACCGTTAGTGCACCCAGTTGTTTTGGTTGCGGCACATCGCTCATAAAAATTGGTTTAATTGTAAACAACAATGAGTTTACAGCGTTTGCCGAAACACTTAACAATAATAGTTTTTCAACCATAGGAGGCAACAGTTTTTTTACCTTGCCGGCAGGTACGCATACCATCAAAGTAAATGCCTATAATGTAAGTGGCGCACCGGTAAATATTACGCCTTCCGGCGGATTAGGATCTTCGATAAAAACATCCATGTCAATTATCCTTTTCAGGCAATAATTATTCCATGCAAAATGGGCTATACAAAACTTATATTTGTTTTGTATAGCCCATTTGTATTTTTATGCTTTACAATCTTTCACTTAACTCTAACCAACGCATTTCTTTTTCATCTAACAAATCAACAATTTCGGCAATGCGTGCGGCAGCCTTTTGAAGGGCATCGTAGGATAACCCCGGTTCGTTCATTTGTGCTGTTAATGCCTCTTTTTCTTTTTGCAATAAAGGCATTTCTTTATCTAAGTTTTCTAACTCGTGCTTTTCTTTAAAACTTAATTTTTGTGCTGCGGGCTTAGGTGCTGCAACGGCAGGCGTCGCAACCGGAGACACTTCTACCGGTTTTTCGGCCACCGGCACCGGAACGGGCGTAGGATTATTTTTAATAAAATCGCGGTACAAAGTATAGTTACCCGGAAAATCTCTAATTACGCCTTCGCCTTCAAAGGCAAATAAATGATCTACCAATCGATCCATGAAATAACGATCATGACTCACAATTAAAATACATCCCGGAAAATCAAGTAAAAATTCTTCTAAAGTGCGCAGGGTTTGTAAATCTAAATCGTTGGTTGGTTCATCTAAAATCAAAAAATTAGGATTCACAAACAACACACTTAACAAATGCAATCTTCGTTTTTCGCCTCCGCTTAATTTAGATAAAGGCGTATATTGTTGTTCGGCAGTAAAACCAAACTTTTCCATAAACTGACTTGCACTAATTTTACTACCATCTGCAAGCGGAAAAAATTCGGCGAAGTCTTTTACATATTCTATCGCGCGTTTATCTTCCTTAATAATTAATCCTTCTTGATTGAAGTTGCCAAATACAACCGTATCTCCATGATTGATTTTGCCGCTATCCGGCTCTTCTTGCTGTAAAGCAATTTTTAAAAAAGTAGATTTTCCTGCACCGTTTTTACCAACAATACCAATTCTTTCACCCCGCTTAAAAGTGTAATCAAAGCCTTTAATCAAAACTTTATCGCCGTAGGCTTTATTAATTTTTTTCATCTCCAACACTTTGCCACCCAAGCGAGTCATTTTTACTTGCAAGGTTACTTCGGCTTCTTCTTTGCGTTGGGTTACGCGCTCTTTTACATCTTCAAAAGCATCTTGGCGCGATTTAGATTTAGTGGTACGCGCCTTTGGTTGTTTGCGCATCCACTCTAATTCCTTTCTAAAAATATTTTTATCCTTTTGTAATTCACTTTGTTGTACTTCTTGTCGCAAACTTTTTTGTTCCAAGAAATAATCATAATCACCTTTGTATTCAAATACTTTACCCTCATCAATTTCAATGATTTCATTACATACCGCATCTAAAAAATAACGATCATGCGTTACCAATAAAAGGGTGCTTTTTTGAGAGGATAAAAAGTCTTCCAACCATTCAATCATACTTACGTCCAAATGGTTGGTTGGCTCATCTAAAATCAACAAACATTTGCCTTCGTGTAACTGTGCTTCAATTAAAGCCTGCGCCAATGCTACGCGCTTCCGTTGTCCGCCGCTCAGGTTTTTAACCGGCTCACTCAAATGATGTAAATTAAGTTTGCCCAAAATTTGTTGTAAGTCGTTTTCAAAAGTCCAAGCGTTATTTTCATCCAACCTAGCCATTAAATCGGTTAAATGATCTACATCTTCTCCTCCTTCTTCTAAAAATATTTCGTACTCTTTAACGGCTTTTACAACGGGGTTGTCTAAACGAAGAATATTATCCCAAATACTTTTATTTTCATCAAAGGGCGTGTCTTGCAATAACATAATCACTTTCACCTCTTTGCGTACCCATATGGTGCCACTATCGGCATAATCCAAACCGGCAATAATTTTAAGTAGGGTAGATTTCCCGCTTCCGTTGCGGGCTACAAGTGCAATTTTATCCCCTTCTTCAATATGAAAACTGATATTTTGAAACAGGGTTCGAATGCCGAAAGATTTACTGATATTTTCTATAGAAGCGTAATGCATGGGCGCAAAGGTAGCATCCGCGAAGCGAAAAGGCGAGAAAATACTAAGGATGATGCGCCCACCAACCAAAAAACTCCATCAACCAAGCAATTCCTAAGTGTACCATTAGGCCACCCCAAATACTTCCGGTGTAATGCGCCACTATACCCAATAATAGGCCACCCCAAAAACTACTGATGGCTTCTCCCATTGGTTTTCCGAGATGGATGCTGCAATAAAAACAGGCAATGGGTAAGATGCATTGTGTACCGCATATTTGCAATAGCGACAACACCAAAAAACCTCTAAAAAACAATTCGATGCTGATAAAGTCAAAGCCGTAACTCAACTCAAATAGTAAGTATTTATACCAAGGTTGCGGACCCGCAGCTGCCAACATCCGTGCTTTGGGATACACTTGACCAAAATCTTTTTGTTGCGAAGCCAGCCACAAAAGCGGTATCATGATGGCCACCATCCATACATAAGGCATGGCAGTTTCCAAGGATTTCACGCCATAAAAAGGCTGTGTGTTTTTGTCTTTAATGAACCAAATTAATGCAATGGGTAGTATCACCACTAGGGCGCGAACCACCCAATTAATCGCATGCATACCCCATTTAGCATCTACCGCATGCAAGAGTGGTTTAAAAAAAGGTTGATGCCAAGTGAAATGCACCCGAAAAGCAAAGAGTAATGGCGCGATGATTAAAATTGCCCAAAACCAAGATTGCTGAAAATAGTGCGTGTTTTTATAAAACAGCGGCTGTAACAAAAACGCCGTTGCAAAAGGAATAAAATAAATAAAAAATGATCCTAAAAATTTAGCCGACCAGCCCTTGGCATTACCCACCCAACGCTTTTCTAATCCATGACTATAATTCAAATAAATCATCACGCCCACCAAGGTGAGTACACATAACAAATACCCAACGTTAAACTCGCGTTGGGTAAATGATCGGATATATTTAAAAATGATTTGCACGGGCAGTATAGTCCGAATCGTTGGTTATCAAGCTTTTTCAGGTTCGTTGAGGGTTTGCCACAACAAATCTTTCAAATTAGACAACCCTTGGTTCATTACCGATGAAATAAAAATATGCGGCACATTGGCCGGTAATTCGGCAGCGATGGCAGCTTTTAATTCATCATCCAGCATATCGCTTTTACTGATGGCAATAACAAAAGCTTTTTGCAACATTTCGTCATTGTATTCCTTGAGTTCGTTCACCAAAATATCAAACTCTTGGCGATGATTTTTGCTATCGGCCGGAATTAAGAATAATAGAATTGAATTTCGTTCGATATGGCGCAAAAACCGATGTCCTAACCCCTTTCCTTCTGCCGCACCTTCAATAATACCGGGTAAATCGGCAATACAAAAACTTCGGCCTTCGCGATACTCTACCATACCCAATTGGGGCGTTAAAGTAGTAAATGCGTAATCGGCAATTTTTGGTTTTGCTGCGGTGATGGTGGATAAAAGCGTTGATTTTCCTGCATTAGGGAAACCTACCAAACCCACATCAGCTAAGACTTTCAGTTCTAAAAACTTATAACCTTCCACGCCTTCTTCGCCGGGTTGGGCATAATCGGGTGCTTGGTTGGTGGCCGTTTTAAAATTGCTGTTTCCTAAGCCGCCTCTTCCGCCGCGTAACCAAATCACTTCTTGTCCGTCTTCTAAAATTTCGGCTTCTTGTTCTCCGGTTTCTTCATCGCGGGCAATAGTACCCAAAGGCACTTCAATAATGATATCTTTTCCAAAACGACCGGTTTGGTTGTTTTTATTTCCTCCCTCCCCGTTTTCGGCCAATACATTTTTATAATAACGCAAATGGAGCAAGGTCCACAATTGCGAACTACCGCGCAAAATGATATGTCCGCCTCTGCCGCCATCCCCGCCATCAGGCCCTGCCATTGCGTTATATTTGGTACGCATGAAGTGTTTGCTGCCTGCTCCACCGTGCCCGCTTCGGCAAAAAATGCGGATATAATCTATAAAATTTGACTTTTCCATTAGCGCAAAGGTAGCATCCTGCCAACAAATAGCACGGTTTTAACTATAAAACACCTAAATCAATGGCCTACAAAACTTGTGGCTTGTATGGTTTTCAGTACATTTGTATCTATGTTCAATGCCGAAAGTATGGAGTACAACACCACGCGCAACCACTTAACCATGAGAGAGTATGGCCGCCACATTCAAAAAATGGTGGAATATTTGCTCTCCATTGAAGATAGAGAACGTCGTCAACGCAATGCCTATGCATTAATTGAATTGATGGGATTCTTAAATCCGCATTTAAAAAATGTGGAAGATTTTCGCCATAAATTATGGGATCATCTTTTTTTAATCAGCGATTTTAAATTGGATGTGGATAGCCCATACCCGATTCCAACCCGCGAAACCCTTAAAGCTAAACCGCCAATTTTACCTTATCCGAAGCGTTATCCGCGTTATAATCACTTAGGCAAGAATATCGAAATTGTAATCGACAAGGCGCTGAAGGAAGAACAACCAGAAAAACGTCAAGGCTTTGCCAACTGTATCGCTTATTATATGAAGTTGACGTACAGCAACTGGCATAAAGAATTGGTGCACGATGATACCATTCAAAACGAATTGCAAAGTATTACGGAAGGACAATTAGAATTCAATAATCGTCCGTTTGTAAAACACCGTACCGATAATATGGCCGATCGCGATGATTATCGCAGTGGCGGCGGTGGTAACTACCGTAAAAACTTTGGCCAACGTAACAACCAAGGTGGCGGTGGCGGAAATCGCAATAACAAAGGTGGCGGCGGTGGCGGTCGTAATAACGGCGGCGGTAACGGCAATGGCGGTAATAACCGTAATTTTAAAAAACGCTATTAAATCAATAAAAATATTTTAGCCCCGGTATGGTTATCCTGTGCCGGGGCTTTATTTTACATTTGAAATGAATTAGGTTTATAAACCTACATTAACAAACAATACATTTCCAACTAATATCAATCAACTATGAGTTCATTTGAGGTTCGCGGTGGAAAGCCCCTTTCGGGTACCATCACCCCACAAGGTGCCAAAAACGAAGCCCTTCAAATTATTTCAGCCGTTTTGTTAACGGCCGAGCCGGTTACCATTACCAATATTCCGGATATTATTGACGTAAACCTGTTGATTGAATTATTGGGTGAAATGAAGGTTAAAATCAATCGCGTGAGCCGCGATACCTGCATTTTTCAATCTGATGATGTAGATGTTGATTATCTGAGCAGCGACGATTTTCATAAAAAAAGCGGTAAGCTACGTGGCTCAGTGATGTTGGCGGGCCCTATGTTGGCGCGCTATAAAAAAGCATATATCCCTAAGCCGGGCGGCGATAAAATTGGTCGCCGTCGATTAGATACACATATTATCGGTTTCGAAAAACTCGGCGCCGAGTTTGAATATAATTCTGATGGCTATTTCTACCTCCATACAACAGGCTTAAAAGGCACATCGTTGTTGTTAGACGAGCCAAGCGTAACCGGTACTGCCAACCTTGTGATGGCCGCCGTAATGGCCGAAGGCGTTACTACCATTTACAATGCAGCTTGCGAACCCTATTTGCAACAGCTATGTAAAATGCTGAACCGCATGGGCGCCAAAATTCAAGGTATTGGCAGTAACATGTTGATCATTGAAGGGGTAAGCGTATTGGGTGGAACCGAGCATCGCATGTTGCCTGATATGATTGAAGTTGGCAGCTTTATTGGCCTTGCGGCGATGACTAAAAGCGATATCACCATCAAAAATGCAGGCATTGAACATTTGGGTGTAATCCCTGATCGCTTTAAGCAATTGGGTATTCAAATGGAATTTATTGGCGACGATATTCATGTGCCCGCACAAGAATTATATGAAATTCAAAAATTCATGGACGGTGGCGTTTTAACCATTTACGATCATCCATGGCCCGGCTTTACCCCCGACTTGTTGAGTATTGTTTTGGTTACGGCCATTCAAGCAAAAGGCAGCGTATTGATTCATCAAAAGATGTTTGAAAGCCGTTTGTTTTTTGTAGATAAACTGATTGACATGGGTGCGCAAATCATTTTATGTGATCCGCATCGCGCCGTGGTTATTGGTTTAGAAAGAGAGCAACAACTGAGAGGCATTACCATGAGCAGTCCGGATATTCGTGCCGGTGTATCGTTATTAATTGCCGCATTAAGTGCCGAAGGCAAGAGCACCATTCAAAACATCGACCAAATTGATCGGGGTTATCAATACATCGACGAACGTTTACGCTTATTAGGTGCCGATATCAAGCGTATCGGTTAAGTAATTTAATATCCTCATCTATGGCAACAACAAATAAAATACTAATTATTACCGCTCCATCAGGCGCGGGTAAAACTTCCATCACCAAATATTTGATGGAAAAATTTCCGCAATTATCCTTTTCGGTATCTGCTGCAACACGGTCGCCACGCGGCACTGAACAACATGGGGTTGATTATTATTTTTTAACTCCCGATGATTTTCAACAAAAGATTCAACATAACGAATTTATCGAGTGGGAAATGGTGTACG
>JBJOQA010000501.1:0-11644 GCA_046050225.1 Bacteroidota bacterium
CTCTTTTTTTCCATCGCAATACGCAAGCAAAAAACAAATGCTAATAGGGTAAGAGGTGCAAAAATTATTCTTTCCCAAATTGATACCGCAACTAAATTGCCAAGCGTATTTAATAAAAATAATAATGCCTGTAAGGTAATGAGGGTGCGTAAAAGCGTATCCGGTACTTTATTTCGAATAAAATTTCCTTTTAATAGAAAGCAAAGAAGCATTATCAGGTTGATGGTAATTGAGGTAAACTCAAATTGATACATTTCAGCTTTTGAACTAAGTCTGCCTCCCCAAACGATAGTGTATGGAATGATTTCAAGTAGTACCAATATATGAAAAACAGTTACCAGTAACAATAATGTTATCATGGTATACAATGCAAAATGAAAGGGGATGGTTTGTTTAAATTTATTCATACGGTTACAAAAATGAATCTTCAAGATAATACTTGTGAGCCACAATCACCCATATATCGCTAATTGTGTGGTAAACAAATGGCCAATTGTAACCCTTAGCAATAAGTTAAAAAAAATTTGGATGCTAGAATATTTACTATATATTTGTAGTATAATCTGTAGTAGTTGCTATTTCATCCTATTTTGAATGCACTACATTTTTCCGTAAGCCCTACATCCTAAGTAATTCCTCCTTTAAATCAATCCTCCGATTTTTAATTGCAAAATGCAGTTTTACTGCCATTGTTGCTATTGTATTTTAATGTTTACCCTTTAAACCCTACAAGCATGCCTACAGCTTTAACCAAAAGTTTTGCATTTCTACTGAGTCTATTCGCAGTAATTACAGTATCTGCCCAAAATCCGCTTGCTCCGGCATTAGGATTTCAAATTTTTTCTGAATCCAACATTCAAATGAAGGGAGGTACCATTGAGGGTGCCTTAGCTGCAGGAGGCAATTTTGAGGTTGCCGGAAATGCGCAATATAATGGAGGTAATTCTTCAGGGATTGGTCGCTCTTATGTAACAATCGGTACCAATACTTATGCCCTTATTGCTAATGGTAATTATGTAGCTACTTCAGGTAATTTCTTCGTAAACAGCAGCAATCGTTGGATAAAATTTGGCAATCTAAACGGTGCAGTTAGCGGAACCAATAACTTCAACCAATTGCGTGTTACCCGTAATAATGTTTATGTACATGTAAATAACACCCGACAAGTTTTTAGTCAGGTTGCTGGTACCGGATTAGTGGATTTTACAACTGCCTTTAATAATTTGCGTGCAACGGCAAGTGGTTTGGCTGCTTGTGCTAATACCGGTGTTTCGATTAGTAATATTGGTACCATTGCTCGTATTAATTTAAGTAATGGTAAAAATGTTTGGAACTTAACCGGAACACAATTAAATAACATTAGTATTTTATCATTTTCTTCTTCGCCTTCTGCTTCACGTCCGCTAATCATTAATGTAAATGCTGCTGGAAGTTATACACTTAAGATGCCTACCTTTTCGGGTATCAGTATAAGTCAAGCGCCCTATATTGTTTTTAATTTTTACAATGCAACAAGTATTACTTACACAGGTTCAAATGCCTATGGTTCTATTTTGGCAACCAATGCTGCTTTTATTAAAACCGGAAGCCAAACAATTGCTGGTCAGGTAATCTCAAAAAGCTATTCGCAATCTGCCGGTAATTTACAATATGCGCCGTTTAATACTAATGCGGCTGTTTGCGTTACTTGTATTACTTCAACTAGTGCGGGAGCCAATCAAACCCAATGTAACAATGCTCAATTTAATTTGCTGGCTGCTGCTGCGCCAACCGGTTCAACAGGTCAATGGTCGGTTGTGAGCGGTACTGCAGTTATTGCAAATGCTAATTCAAATACTACTACAGCAACAATTAGTGGTAGCACTGCCACTTTGCGTTGGACGGTTAGTAAAACTGGATGCGCAAATGTTGTATCAGATATCGTATTAACCAATAATCAGGTGAGCGCCAATGCCGGTGCAAACTTGCGTAATTGCAATAACAATAATTTTATTTTACAGGCAACCAATCCTAGTGCAGGTGCTAGCGGTTTGTGGACAATAACTTCAGGTGCAGCATCCATTATTAATGCAACTGCCTATAATAGCGCAGTGGTATTACAATCTGATAGTGCACAACTAAAATGGACGGTTACAAAAAGTGGCTGTTCGGCAAGCGCTTTCGTACAATTGAAAAATAATAAACTAATCGCCAATGCCGGTGCAGATCAAGATAGCCGTTGCAATGGCAATGTGTTAACCTTGCAAGCAACAGCAGTTCAAGGAACAACCGGTAACTGGACTTTAATCAGTGGAAATGCGATTGTTGCAGATCCGCAAAATGCGGGAAGTACTGTTGAGGTTATTCAGAGTCCTGCGGTTTTAAGGTGGTCGATTTCTGATGGCAATTGTTCTGCCAATGATAATGTTCAGATTTCGGTAAAACAACCTTACAAGATTGTGGTATTGGGATCTTCTACTGCGGCAGGCGTGGGCGCAAGTGTTTCGGATAGCGCTTGGGTTTCAAAATTGAGTAACTATTTTGGGGGCTTAAATTCCAATAGTCAAGTAATTAATTTAGGTGTTCCGGGGTATGACTCTTATCAAGTGTTGTGTCCAACAGGATTTACACCGCCAAGCAATCGCCCCTCACCGGATGATGCACATAATATTTCTGCGGCTTTGCAATATCAGCCCGATGCAATCATCATCAATTTGCCCACCAATGATGTAGCAAACGGCTATTCATTGGAGGAACAAAAACAAAATTTTGAAAGAACCATTGCATTAACCAATAGAGCACATATTAGAGTTTGGGTAACATCCGCACAACCAAGAAATGCGTTTGACGCAGCGCAGGTTGCGCAATTATTGGCACAACGTGATTGGGTTAATCAACGATTTGGCGATTATGCCATTGATTTTTGGACTACGATTGCCGATGCAAATAATCAAATTGATCCTGCTTATGATGCCGATGGGATACATGTAAACGATGCGGGTCATCAAATATTTTATAGTAGAGCACTTGCAGCAAATATTCCTGATGTAGTTTGCCAGCCATGGCAAAATAAGGTGCCTGTAGCATTTGCCGGAAATAACCAATTTATTGGAAATCCATCACAAGTAACATTGAACGGTTCAGGGTCTTATGATGCGGATGGTTTAATTGCCAGCTACAATTGGCGTCAAGTTTCCGGAACCGCATTGGTTATAAACAACGCAACTGCTGCATTAGCTACCGTCAATGTTCCTCAAGGTATTTATAGTTTTGAACTCACCGTTACCGATGACGAAGGTGCAGTTTCAAAAGATACTGTAACCTTAACTATTACCACAAGAATTTTGGTAGATGCAGGTTCAATTGAATTAACTCCGGCGCCGGATGCTAACGGAAAATATTGGAATAACTTATCAGATGGTAAAACCGGTTTTGAATTGCCAAATTTAGTTACAACAACGAATGTTGCAACCGGTATAACACTAACGGTAATCAATCGAATTGATGGTACTTATGCCGTTAATGCAAACGGGTTATATGGCTATAATACCGTTGGGCAAGTGGGAGATTATCCTGCTTCAGCTACCAGCGATTATGCTTTTGCACATACCAGTACAACAACCGGGAAATGGGGTTTTTCCGGATTGGAAGTGGATAAAAAATATGATTTTAAATTCTGGGGTACCAAAGATGCCGACAGTCGTTGGATTGAAATCAAATTAGAAGGCGATTCGGTTTGGCATGCTTATGATGCTGGCAGAAACAGTAATTATGAACAAGCTGCATATATTTCGGTTTCTGGTGTTACCGCCGCAAATTTTGAAATAAGAGTTAAAGCAGGAAGTAGTTTTGGATATATAAGTGTGGTAGATATCGCCGTACAGCCACTAGTGGAACAACCGCTTTCTAATTTACCACCAATTGCAAATGCCGGACAGGATCAAATATTAAATACCTCTGTATCTAATACTACTGTAACGGGCAATGCATCTACTGATATTGATGGAACCGTTGTTGGGTATAGTTGGCGTCAAGTGGGTGGTGCAACTGTTCAATTAAGTAATAGCAATAACGCAATTGCAAGCATCGATGGATTACAAGAAGGGGTCTTTACTTTTGAATTAACCGTTACCGATGATGAAGCAGCAAGTTCAGTAGATACCGTTCGTATTACAGTAGGAAAACGGATCTTATTAGATTTTGGCAGCATTGATTTAACCAATTCTCCTGATGCAAACGGAAGATATTGGAATAATGTTCAAAGCGGTGTAACCGGAACAAGTGTTGCTAACTTGATAAATGCAGAAAATGAACCCACCGCTATTGGCTTTGAAATTCCAGCGCGAATTGACGGTACCTTTTCGGTAGATGCTACCGGCCTTTATGGGTATAATACCATTGGTGCTGTGGGAGAATATCCTGCTTC
The DNA here is from genome assembly GCA_046050225.1 of Bacteroidota bacterium. Classification (GTDB taxonomy): domain Bacteria; phylum Bacteroidota; class Bacteroidia; order Chitinophagales; family Chitinophagaceae; genus Ferruginibacter. Next base: position 4,406 of record JBJOQA010000501.1, read on the forward strand.
AACCACAAGTGATTATGCATTTGCGCATACTTCAACAACAGAAGGACAATGGAAACTCACCAACTTAGATGCCACAAAACAATACACTGTTAAATTCTGGGGTACAAAAGATGCAAGCTCAAGATGGATTGAAATTCGTTTATTGGGTACCGAAAATTGGCAAACCTATGATGCAGGTTTTAACGCTGATTACAATCGCGCCGCTTCCTTTACATTTACCGGGCTAACTGATGCAACCTTTGAAATTCGCGTTAAAGCAGGTAGCTCATTTGGTTATATAAATGTGGTAGATATTAGTGTTACGCTTCCGGAATCAACGCCGATAAGCAGTAGACCAAATAACAATAATATCAAAAAAGCTAGCAACACCAAACTTTCATCCATCAGTAAAAATGATTTTACTGTATTCCCTAATCCTTCAAACGGGAATTTTAAGATAAAACTTGGCCAAGAATTGAATATTGCCGAAATGCTAGAGATTAAACTTGAAACTATCGCCGGTCAATTGGTTTATTCGGCTCGTGCAAATTCAAGTAATGGCTTGATAACCGTTAACCCAACGGTTCAACCAAAACCAGGTTTGTATGTAGTAAGAATCGTTGGCAAACAAAAAACATGGGTACAAACAATAGTGATTAGATAAAAAATAAAAAGAGCCGCTGATGAAGCGGCTCTTTTATTTTCAATTTCATTTTTCCTCGTTTTTGTTAAAGAGTTGAATTTTTCTATTCATTACCCAAAACCACAATGGCGGAACCATTGCCAATAACATACTACCCGGATAGCCGGTAGGCAATTGCGGCGCTCCATCATGATGTTGTAGGATTTGATATTTTCTGCTAGCTAAATAATGATGATCGCTATGTCGGCTTAATTCAAACAAAAGAAGTCTTCCCAAAACATGATTACTATTCCAACTATGATGTGGCATGGCTCGCTCATATTTACCGGGTGCAGTGCTTTTTCTACTAAGACCATAATGTTCAATATAATTAACTGTTTCGAGTAATAATATGCCCATGAAGGCAGCAAGCAGGTAGTAAACTAAAATCTGCATTCCAAAAAAATAGTAAATAAGCAGTATAAAAATAAGTTGTAAAATATGCGCTTGAATCATTTCGTTTTGCCAGTGCAATAGCGGCTTCCCTTTTTTCTTCAAATCTTCACTCGCTATATGCCAAGCAGATAGATAAGCCATGCCAATTGTTCTGAAATAGAATAAATACACAGGTTCATTTAAACGAGCACTGCTAGGGTCGTCCGGCGTTGCTACATTTTTATGATGTCCTTTATTGTGCTCAATAAAAAAGTGCATATACAGCGAGGTCATTAAAGATGCTTTTGCCAGCCATTGTTCAAAGCGTATAATTCTATGTCCGAGTTCATGACCGATATTGATGCCGAAAACACCGCATAGCATGCCCATCGCCGTAATGCGTCCGGCTAAGTAAAGTCCTGAAACGGGAGTGGCTTTAAAACTGTGTAAAAACAAATAAACGGCAAAAAATTGAAGAACAACAAATACGTATAACAGTAAGTCGTACACGAAATCTTTTTTCGCAACTTCTTCTTCTGCCTTACTCATATTACTAGCATTGGGCCGAATGAAAAGCTCAGTAAGTGGTAGTACTACCCACGCAAAAATAAGTGGCGACCATACCCAAAAGTTATTTTGCGTAAATGCTAAATAGGCGAGAAAATATAAAGTGGCCGGTAAGCAATATTTAAAGGCTTTGATGTTCATATAGCAAGTATTATCGTTTTTGTAAGTGGGATTAATTTACGTTTCGCATCATTTTCTTTAACCATGGTGATAGTATCAGTAAAAGAATACCACTTGCTAAGGATACCCATGCAATTTTACTAAATACTCCTGTGTAAACGGCTAAGGAGGCTTGGGTAGACATCGCTTTGCCGGTTGCGTCCTCGCCCGGTATCGCCATTAAAGTGCCTATTAAACCGGCTAAATATTGACCGTACGAACTTGCCAAAAACCACATGCCCATCATAATGCCCACCATCTTTTTGGGAGATAGTTTGGTGATGGCAGATAGGCCGATGGGTGATAAGCACATCTCGCCGGTGGTCATAAATAAATAGCCTAAAGCGAAATAGAAGAAGCTTACTAAGCCGTCGTTACTTAAGGATGCGCCCCATACAAAAGAGAAAAATCCAAGCCCTAATTGAATGATGCCCAAGCCAAATTTTACGGCAGCGTTTGGTTCTCTTTTTTGTTTGGCTAGCCAAATCCACAACCAAATAAAGAACGGCGTTAATACTACTACAAAGAAACTATTGATGAAATTATTGATCGCTGTTGACGATAATTGAAACCCAAGCATATGCATGTTTACATTTCGGTCGGCAAATAAATTAAGTGAGCCGCCTCCTTGTTCATAAAATGCCCAAAACAAACTCGAAAACAGCGTAAGAACTAAGGCCGCAATAATTTTGGAGAAATTTTCCAACCCCGATTTAAACCCTATCCATAATACATAAATAAGTGCAACAATTCCAAACGGGTTAATCATATAACTGTACCATTCATGATTAGAAAGGATTAGCACAAAAATTGGAACTGCTGCCAAACTTAATAGATAAATTGCGCCATTGCGCCTTTGTAGATTTGATTTGGTTAAAATAGGCGTTTCAGGCGCCAATCCAATCGGGCCTAGCGTATGTTGCTTTTTGTAGAATACGGTTAATCCTAAAAGCATGAATATACCTGCAATACCAAAGCCAATATGCCAATTAATTTCTTTACCTACATAACCGCAAATTAATCCGCCAAGTGCGGCGCCCAAATTAATACCCATATAAAACAAAGAAAAGCCGGCATCTCTTCTTGCATCATCCTCTTTATAAAGATTGCCAACAATGGTGCTAATATTAGGTTTGAAGTAGCCATTACCCACAATCATTATAGACATGCCAATAAAAAAGGACGCCTGAATCGGAATGGCCATTACAAAGCTTCCGGTGGCTAAAAGTATGCCGCCCCATAATATTGATTTGCGTTGACCTAAATAGCGATCTGCCAAAAAACCGCCCAAAACCGGAAGTGCATACATGAGAGATTGATGTACACCATAAATCATATTACTTTTTGCGTCATCAAATTTTAATTGTGTAACCATGTACATGATGAGCAACGCGCGGTTACCGTAAAAGGTAAACCGCTCCCACATCTCGGTGAAAAACAACAGATAAATTTGTTTAGGATGTTTGCCTTTAAAATTTTGAATCTGATCAAGCGTAAGCGGCGTCGACATATGGATTTGGTTAGTTTTTAGCAGTGACTAAGATAACTAAAAAAGGCTGCCCGATCAGGCAGCCTTTTAAATAATTTAGAAAATGCGATTAGCGAATGCCATGCATCATTTTTTTCAATTTTGGCGTTAGCATGAATAATAAGGCAGAAGCAATTCCGCAAAGAATTACAAATACCATGAAAAATTCAAATAAGCTATGAATCGTAAATCCTGCAAATTGAGGATAGTGGTCGCTAATTTTTTTGTCGGCCAAGTATTTCAATTGCTCTGCAGTTGGAATGATTGTTTTGTCTAAAATCGCTTGTAAATCGATACCGCCTTCTTTCGCTAATTTAAATTGTTCGCCGGTGGCGGGAAGAATAGAGCCTAATGTTCCGGCTAAGGCATACCCTGATGCATTAGATAAGAAGAATACACCAAACAACAAAGAAGCGAAACGCTTAGGAGCTAATTTTCCTACCAAAGAAAGACCAATTGGAGACAAGCAAAGCTCACCAAAAGTTTGAATCAAATAAAGTAACACTAACCAGTAAATGGCTAATAAACCATTGTTTCCAAGGTCTTTTACATTGTGTGCAATGATGAAATAACTCAATGCAATTAATGCTAAACCAAAAGCCTGCTTCATTGGCGAAATAGGTTCTTTGCCTTTTGCACGCAATTTATCCCAAAGGATACTAAATGGCACGGCAAACATCACCACAAAAATTCCGTTAAAAATTTGAACCATAGATGGTGGCATGTTCCAACCAAAGAAGTTACGATCTGTTTGATTATCGGCAATAAAGGTCAACGAGGAACCAGCCTGCTCAAAAGCCGCCCAAAAGAAAATCACAAAGAAAGAAACGATGTAAATAACCAAGATGCGATCTGTTTCAACTTTGGTTAATGACTTATCACTTAAAATTAATCCGGCTAAAGTAATACCTGCGCCATAAATAATAGAATAGATAACGTTTTGGCCAAATACATAGAAAAATAAAAGTCCTAAACCGGCAAATGCTCCAACCGCAATGGCTAATGAAGTATTGCTAAATTGTGCCGACTGAGATTCTCCTTCTTCGTAGTCTGAAGCAACATTTTTGGAGGGTAATCCGCCAATTGCACGTCCATCAGGTGTAGTTACGTATTTATCTTTTAATAAAAAGAAAGTAATAGATCCAATCAACATGGCAATAGCCGCTGCTAAAAAGCCCCATTTAAATGCATAGATATCACGGTTGCCGGCTGCATCGGTTACATCACCAACCATAGGGCAAATAAATTGGCCCAAGAAGGCACCCACGTTAATACCCATGTAAAAGATGGTAAATGCCGTATCCAACTTGCTTTTTTGCTCTTTAGGGTATAAACTACCCACCATGCTAGAGATATTGGGTTTGAAAAAGCCGTTACCAAAAATAATTACGCCCAATGCTACATATAAAATCGTTTTGGCAAGTTCAAGATTAGAAGAGAAAATAGAAGCACTGAAAAATAATAATAATTGGCCACATGCCATCAGTAAACCACCCAACAATATACAGTTACGATTACCTAAGTATTTGTCGGAAATAAAACCTCCCAACATCGGCGTTAAATAACATAAACCTAAAAATCCGCCATAAATCAATGAGGAGTGTTCTTTACTCATCATCAATGAATTCACGATAAATAGGGTGAGCAAAGTGCGCATCCCATAAAAGTTAAATCGTTCCCACATCTCGGTTCCAAATAATACCCAAAGCCCTTTTGGATGTCCTTGTTGGGGTGTAACAGTTGTACTCATACTTGTATTTTGTAAATGAATTGAATTTTGATGGCTGAAAGTAGTAAAATTTCGCTTAGAAACACAAAAAACACCGGAAGCCTTCATTTTTTGTGTGCTTTATACCGTTGGTAAAAAATAAAATGGGAATCCAAGTAGGGAATTTTATTTTTGCTGCCGGTTGGTAAATTATCTTATTCTTTTATTCTATAACTATGAATATCCTTATCATTGGTAGTGGGGGGCGCGAACATGCTTTAGCATGGAAAATCAAACAAAGTACTAAATGTGATCGCTTGTTTATAGCGCCCGGCAATGCCGGAACCGCACAGTTAGGTACCAATGTTCCTATCGAATCAACCAATTTTGAAGCCTTAGGAGAGTTTTGTATTGCTCAAAAAATAGGAATGATGGTTGTGGGACCTGAAGAACCACTTGTAAAAGGAATTTACGACTATTTCAAATCTCAGCAATCGTTACAGCATATACATGTTTTTGGCCCGTCAAAAGATGCGGCTCAATTAGAAGGAAGTAAAGCCTTTGCGAAAGGGTTTATGCAACGCAATCAAATTCCAACTGCAGCATATGGCGAGTTTGATGAAAATAATTATTTGCAAGGCGTAGAATATATTCGTAATCATGCATTGCCAATTGTTTTAAAAGCGGATGGTTTGGCAGCGGGTAAAGGCGTGTTGATTTGTCATAGTCATATTGAAGCACTGGCCGAATTTGAATTAATGATTCAGCAAGCAAAGTTTGGAGAGGCAGGTAAGAAAGTTGTGGTGGAAGAATTTTTAGATGGTATTGAAATGAGTGTGTTTGTATTAACAGATGGTGAACAGTATTTAGTGCTGCCGGAGGCTAAAGATTATAAGCGGGTTGGTAAAGGAGATACCGGGTTAAATACCGGAGGGATGGGGGCTGTTAGTCCGGTGCCTTTTGCCGATGATGCCTTCATGCATAAAGTGTTAACCAAAGTGATCAAACCCACTATTCACGGGCTTCAGGTGGCATCACTCGATTATCATGGTGTAATATTTATTGGATTAATTAAAGTGAATAATGAACCTTATGTAATCGAGTATAATTGTCGATTTGGTGATCCGGAAACAGAAGTGGTTTTACCCCGAATTGAAAATGATTTAGTCAGCATGTTTGAGGCTGTTTCACGTCAACGGCTACACGAAATAATTTTGCAAATTAATCCGCTTGCTGCCGTTACGGTTGTTGCTGTTAGCGGAGGCTATCCGGGTGCTTACGAAAAGCATATTCCCATTCAAGGTTTGCAAGAAACTGAATTAGATGGCACCATTATTTATCATGCAGGCACAACTTCCAATGAACAAAATGAAGTAGTAACAAATGGAGGTCGTGTACTTGCCGTTACCTCTTTTGGTGATGATATTAAAGGTGCTGTTCAACAAAGTAATTATGTGTTAAGTCAGATCTATTTTGAAAACATGTATTTTAGAACTGATATCGGCTACGAATTTATGTAGTGTTTTTTCTGATAAGTTTATCGAATATTTCACTCCTTTTCTTGCTAATTAAATTAGCGATTAAAGACGATTTTCAGGTTCAATATCAGTGCCAAAAATGAATCTTTTTTGGCCGTTTTTTTGAGTTGAATTGAAACAGATAGGCAGCAGTGGCAAAAAAGCCACGCGGCGGCTTCAAATGCCCGATTTAACGGCTTTTGAGTATTTCTCCACATTATTGCCAAAATGTTGAAAAATCAATAATATTCCGTTGTTAATTCAAATTATTTCCACCAACTTTGCCGCTATTACTTACGATTAATTTTTCTCAGACAAATATATGGGCCTTTTCAACTTTTTTACCCAGGAGATCGCAATGGATCTGGGTACTGCGAATACCCTCATCATTTTTAATGACGAGGTAGTGGTGAATGAACCTTCTATTGTAGCACTAGATAGAAACAATCCGAAAAATATATTGGCAGTGGGGAAGAAGGCATTAATGATGCACGAAAAAACCCATGAAAGCATTCGTACCGTTCGCCCCCTAAAAGACGGTGTTATTGCGGACTTTAACGCGGCAGAATTGATGATCCGCGAAATGATAAAGATGATTTATCCCAAAAAGCCACTTTTTGCGCCTAGTTGGAGGATGATGATTTGTATCCCAAGTAGCATTACCGAGGTAGAAAAACGTGCGGTTAGAGATAGTGCTGAACAAGCCGGCGCCAAAGAGGTTTAC
>JBJOQA010000502.1:0-5031 GCA_046050225.1 Bacteroidota bacterium
AAATGGATGACCAGGTAAATAAAGATATCGTTAGCTTCTTGTGCCACTGTAATATTCCAATGGAGCAAACCAATGCCGGTGCCATTCGTGAAGGACGTGAGCAAAAAACCGACATGAGTAAGATGAAGCAGCAGCATGATCAGTTTACAAGTAGTAACAGCGGTTCACCGGAATATATGAGTCAAGAAAGTGAGTACCATGATCCAACTCCGGTAAAACAAGAGCCGGTGCGTGTTGAGCCTAAAATAGGTAGAAACGATGCCTGTCCTTGTGGAAGTGGTAAAAAGTTTAAACAATGTCACGGTAAGGATTTATAAAATCATTACTTCAACGTATTAGCCAACCTGAAAAGGTTGGCTTTTTTTGTGCCTGCACGTTTGTTTGCATCTTTTTTATTTTGTTATCAACAGTTGTTCATTGGGCAGCATCGTTGCGTCGCACACTTCAGCGGCAGTGCATCTGGCATCAATAGGCATCTAAAATATTTTTGAAATTAAACGTTTAAAATTTGGTTCGCTAAAAAATGTAGCGTATAATTGCTAAATAAATTAGCATTTTAATTATTGATACATAAAATTTAACGCCATGATTATTCAACCATTTACGGAAGGGAATTTTTTCCATATTCATAATTATGCTGCCGGAAATCAGCAGTTGTTTACCAGTAAGGCGGAAGTAAATTTCTTTTTAAATCTATATCTACATATTGGATCGCCCGTTTTTGATACGTATGCCTATGCGATTTTGCCCGACCAATTTCATTTTTTATTGTATGTTAAGGAAAATGTGTGGATGCCAGATCAGCAAGGTGTTCCGCGTTTATTAAATCCAACGCGAACCTTGCTCGATATCATGTCGATGTACACACAAGGAGTACAAGAACGCACCGGTCAGGCAGGAATGTTGTTTGAGCGGCCTTTTCGAAGAAGGGTGTTAGAAACGGAACAGCAATTAAAAGATAGGGTATTGTTGTTGCATCAAAAAGCATTGCCCATTACATGGGGAGAGTCGGGCCGTAATGAGTCTACCGTGGTTAATTCTTATGCAGCCATCGTTCGTGGAGATAATACGCTGATAAAAACAGAAAAAGTATTATCCTGGTTCGAAACTATTCCAGCTTTTGTTGCGGCACATCATGCACCAATAAATGAATCTGCTTTAGAGCTTTCTTGGGCTGTGGCCGAGCCAATTGCACCTTTGTATAATATGGGAAGTGCATTGAAAAAGGCCGTTTAACCCTGATGGCTAAAAAAGTTATCATTAAATAATTCCCGGTGCGATAATGTTCATTGGTTGGGTATGTGTAATTATGTCCAATCCTGCATCTGAAGACCATACGAATCTAAAATCGCTCAAGTTTATTTTCTAGGGATAGGGTAATTATTTAATTTTATTTCATGAGATTCATTTTTTCATTTGTGCTGTTGTTGGATATTTTACCACTAATCGCGCAGGTTCCAACTATTCAATCAACACAGCCTGTTACCGCCAAAGTAGGGGATGTTATAACAATTCAGGGGAATAATTTTGGTAATAATGCTTCTAATATTTCAGTTCAATTTGGATCTGTTCAGGCTTCCTTGCAATCAGTTTCCAATACAGCCATACAGGCAGTCGTGCCGGCAGGTTCTCTTTATCAATCCATTGCGATAAAAAGAGATAGTTTAAGTGCACAATCACCGTTGCCCTTTATTACCGGCTTTTCAAATGGTATTGGGCCTGCATTTGAATCTAATGCCTTTGGTTCACCGGTAGGTTTGGCTGCGGCCGTTGCGCCATGTTGGGCTGATTGGGATGGAGATGGCCTTTTGGATGCTGCTGCTGTATTTGGTACAATTCAATTGGCTGTTTTTCGAAATACCGGATCAATGGCAATTCCGCAAATCACGCAATTTTTATTATTGTCGCCCGGTTATAAAGCCATGCAAATTGCAGCAGCTGATATGGATGCTGATGGTAAATCTGATTTGGTGGTAATCTATAATAATAATCGTGGTATTTATGTTTATCGCAATACAAGCACACAAGGTTCAATCAGTTTTGATGCACCTTTTACCTATAGCGTGGGTACCGATTATCCTTTTCAATTGGCTATCGCCGACATCGACGGAAACGGCAAACCGGATATTGCAGTGAGTTATGCAAGCGCATCTAACGCTTTCTCTGTAGTACGTAACTTAAGTACTTCCGGCAATTTTGTTTTTGCAACTAAAACCAATATTAGTTTTGGATCAGGCGTGGGTACCAACAATAAAATTTATGCCGGCGATTTAGATAAGGATGGGAAAGTGGATATTACAGTATTGAGCAGTTATTTTCGGCCAATCTATAGTTTTAGAAATACCAGCGTAGTCGGGTCGGTAAGTTTCGCTCCCAAAATCAGCATCACGTCCGGAAGGGGTACAGCTATCACCAATGAGTTTTATGATCTGCAATTAGGGGATATTGATAATGATCAAAAATTAGATATCCTATTCACCCATAGTGATACAGATTCTGTTGTAGTGTTTAGAAATTTGAGTACTAGCGGATCGCTCAGCTTTTCCGAAAGAATTGGGTTTAAAACGCGCGTAACACCCATTGCCCTTGCGATAAATGATTTAGACGGAGATGGAGACGTGGATGTTGCTGTATTAAGTGCCTATGATTCGGTATGTGTGCATCCTAACCTTAGTACTGCCGGGAATGTTTATTTAGAAAGTTATAAAGGTTATTATGCAGGTTATCCGCTGCAAACCATACAATGTGCGGATATAGATTTTGATGGTAAGGCCGATATGATTTTTAGCGGTACAGATGTAAATAATAACAATCGTAATGCCTTGGTGGTGCTAAGAAATCAAGTGTACGGTCCGGTTATTAATAGTCTCACACCAAACACGGCCGCAACCGGAACGGTTATAACGTTGTCGGGTAAACGATTGCTGGATGTTACGCAGGTGTATTTAGGGGGCGTGGCTTCCAATTTTTCGATTATTGATGATAGTACGATCTTGGTTACAGTTGTAACCGGTGCAACCGGAACTGTATTCGTTCAAACAACCTACGGTGTAGCTACCTATAATGGTTTTAATTTTAGTGCTCCCATACCGCGTATTGATTCATTCTTACCTTCTTCGGGTGAGCTTGGGAGCTTGGTAACATTATACGGACGCAATTTTTCATCAACTGCTGAAAATAACCGGGTTTACTTTGGAAGTGGTAAGGCAGCAGTGGTTGGGGTAACAGATTCCACCTTACAAGTACTTGTTCCTAGTGGAAGTAGTTATGAGCCCATTCGCCTAACATTATTGGATAATCATCTGAGTGCTTGGAGTCGATTGCCCTTTGTAATTCGGCAACCGAATTCGGTGAGTGCTTTTAGCGCCGGCCAGTTCTCAGATAGCGTGAATTATATCACCTTTGGTAATCCTACGCAATTGGGCGTAGCTGACCTTAATGGAGATCAAAAAACGGATGTTTTTGCCGGTATATATTTTAACACCAATCGAATTTCCATATTTAAAAATGCAAGTGCCTTAGGAACGGTATTGATGCATCCACGTCTTGATTATCTTACTTTTTATGGCTCCATTGCCGGTGGTACTGCCAGTACGGTGGGAGTGGCTACTGCCGATTTTGACAATGATGGCTGGAGTGATATTGCCGCAATAAATGCTTATCCCGATAGCATTTCCATTTTTAGAAATAAGAGTACCCTAGAACAAATTGAATTTGCAACAAAAGTGGATATTATTGGTGGAACAGATCCTGAATATTTAGCGGTTTTGGATATTGATTTAGATGGTAAGCCGGATTTGTTTTGTAATAATTCTTCTGTCTCCAAAGTTTCTGTAATCAGAAATACCAGCGTGCCCGGAACTATTTCATTTCAACCACGCATCGAATTGGTTACGGCTAGTGGCGTAAAAGACGTATTGATGATGGATTTTGACGGTGATCTATATCCTGATTTGGCTTCTGTACAATACAATGCAAGTAACTTGGTGGTTTTTAAAAATATTAGCACACCCGGAACAATTTCTTTTGCTGCAAAGCAATCATTTACCACCGGCACCGGACCATGGTATTTAGCAGCAGCTGACCTTAATAATGATGGTAAACCCGAAGTGATTACCATTAATATTGCAGCAAAAACACTTTCAATTTTTGAAAATCAAAGCACTATTGGTAATATCGCTTTCGCGCCTAAATTAGATTATGCATTGCCTACCAATCCGGGTGGAATTACTGTAAGTGATTTAGACGGTGATGGATGGGTGGATATTATTGTAACCAATACTGCTGCACCCAATTCTATTTCTTTATTGAAAAATACCTCCTCCTCAACCGTTATCAGTTTTGCACCTAAAGTAGATATCGCAAAAGTTACAAGTCCTAATAATATTTTTGCGGCCGACATGGATGGCGATGGTATGCAAGATTTAATAACCACCAATGAAACAAAAAAAGTTTCTATTTTACTCAACAAAATGGGTAAACCGGTTACATCCAATATGTGTCGTTCCATTGATTCAACTTCCTTTCAATCAAATCTAATTGGTCAAAGCTACCAATGGCAAATAGATTCGGGAAATGGGTTTGAAAATCTTATTGAAACAACTCAATTTATTGGAGTAAATAACCGAACAGTTTTATTAAGAAATATTCCTTCCAGTTGGTATGGCTATCGCTTGCGATGCATTACAGATGGCGTTGCCAGTCAGTTATACAAACTCGTTTTTGTAAAGCAATGGTTGGGAACGGTAAGTAATGAATGGGAAAATCCACTCAATTGGGGATGCGGAGGTTTGCCAGATGCGTATACGGATGTGGTGATTAAAACCGGAAATGTAATCGTTAATAGTAATGTTCGAGTTGGAAGTATTTTGGTGCGGTTACCTGCAAAATTAACCGTGAATCCTGATTTCAATATAACAACAACCCGATAAAATAAGAATGCGGTTATGATTGATAATAACCGCATTCTTTTGTACAATGTATTTACAGATTTGCTGCTTTGCTGAGGGCAACTTTTTCGTAAAATTGAGC
>JBJOQA010000503.1:0-4778 GCA_046050225.1 Bacteroidota bacterium
GAATAAGCTTAGTGCTTGGGGAAAACTGCTTACTACATAGGCCGACATTACACCATCTAATGGTAGTTTGCTTTGTTGAAATTGCAAATCAGGAAAACTCAAGCGACCAAATAATCCGGCAAAAACTACCGAAAAGAAAAGAATTAATAGCAGGACGGAAGTGATTAGAAATCGGTTCATGTCTTTATCACTTTTTAGTAATAAAGAACGGGTAATGATATGTGGTTGACATACAATTGCAACCCCAACTATTAGTTGGCAAATTACTACTTCAAAAAAGTCGCGATATAATGGGCTGGCAGGATTAAAAGCTTGCGTAAGGTGTACGTCGATGCGTGAAAGCTGTTCAAAAAAGCCCTGTGGATTGTTTTGTACAAAGCGATAGCCGGAGCCTAAAATAATAATGGCAACAACAACTTTCAAAATGGCTTGAATCATGTTCGTGTACACCATACTGTTAGCACCACCAAACATCATATAACCGAATGTAAATACAACTATACCAATTAAAATGTATAGTGCTTGCGTATCAAGTGCTTTGCTGAGAACTTGGGTTAAACCAACGCATATTAAAACGATAAACGTGAGGTGCAATAGGGAAAGCCATGCCATATATCTGCCAAACAGCGGGCTATTAAACCGGATGCTAACCCATTGGGCAATTGTTTTGGCTTGAACATTGTTGCCAATTTTTCTAAATTGTTTACTTAAAATAACTAAGCTAATCAAAGCACCAATTGGAAGAAAAACTGCTAAGGAAAGGAAAGCGCTAATGCCATAGTAGGCAATAAATCCGGGGTTGATAATAAAGGTTGCGGCGCTTGTCATACCAGCCGCTAATGAAAGTCCGATAGCATATGGTGAGAATTGGAAATTGCCGGTAGCGTAATCTGCCATGGTTTTTGTTTTTCTTGCACCCCGAATAACGAAGTACAAGATAACGCCGGCATAAACAGCAAGGCAAAGCCAAACGGCTATAAGCATTGTGGGTGTACCCAAATGATTCATGTAACAAGCAATTGAAGCCTCAAATTATTTGATTGTTACATTTAGTTTTTCCAAACCTTGCGAGTGGAACCAAAAAGCAGGTGAACGTTCTTAATTTATTGGTAAACGTTTAAAAGACGGTGAGTTTTTTCATTAAAGCATCTCTATAGGTTTTGCCAACCGGTATTTGCTGACCAATAATTACGATGCAATTTTCTTCAATTGCTTCAATATGGTGTTTATTTACCAAATAGGAACGATGTGTACGTAAGAAGTCGCTGGCCGGAAATTTATCTTCTATTGCTTTAAGTGAGTGGCTTAATAAGAATTGATGTTGAGCTGTTTTCACCTGAACATAAATATCGTAAGCCTCAATCCAAAGTATATCTTTTAATAATACTTTTTCTAAACGGCGTTTATTTTTGACAAAAATAAAGTCGCTATAACTTAAATCATCTTTATTTACGGCCGAAATTTCGGTAAGCGATTGTACCCGCCTGGTTGCATTGTGCAACGTTATTTCGATTGTTGAAAACAAGGTGTCGGGAGATGCGGGTTTAACTAAATAGGCATAGGGCTCTGCAAGTTTAGCTTTTTGAATGGTGTCGGGATTTGCAAGAGCAGTTAAAAATATAAAAGGGATCTTGCCTTCTTTTTTCAAAATAGTGGCGAGGTCGATTCCGGTCATTTCTCCTGATAGGTCAATATCTAGCATCACCAAATCGGGCGGTTGTTGTTTGCAAAATTTCAAGGCATCTTCCGCATTATCGAAACTACCTGCTACTTCAAAACCAAGGTCATTTAGCGTGTAAGAAATTTCCTTGGCGATAATCCAATCATCTTCAACTAAAAGTACTTTAATGCCGGGCATATTGAAATTGTTGTTAAGTTCGGTCTTTTAAAAAGGTTGATTGGTATAAATTAGTGCAGTTAAATTTAATGAATCTGATGCAATTGAAATTAAAAAAACAACCAATAGCGATTTTTTGTTTATTGTTTTTTGTGTTGTCTTTGCAGGCGCAGCAAGGTTATATCGCATTGGATAGTCAGCGAGTGCAATTAAAATTGAAATCATTTCGTTGCAGTTTATCGCAGCTTCCGAAACAACTTTTACAAAATGGGATTACTAGCGGCCCAAATGATTTTTGGGTGTTCTTGCCTTTAATTAACAAGGCGGGAGTAGATCAACAGTATTTATTACAATTTGAAAAATGGGGATTTATTGATGCATGGTACATGAAAAATAATCGATTGCAGCCTGCAATTCATTCGGGTAGCTTGTTACCGGTAAATGAACGCGCATATCCGGCGAGTGCCAATTTGTTGCCTATTAATGTTCAATCAGGCGATAGTATATTGTTATATGTTCAATTAAAATCGGCTTTAAGTATTTATAAACATAAAGATCCCGTTGTGCAGGTGTTACCGCGATGGTTGTATGAGCATGACGATAATCAACGAACACTTTGGCAAGGTTTGTTTTTCGGCATCATCATCGTAATGGCTTTGTATAATTTATTCATTTTAGTTGCCGTAAGGGATATCGGATATTTATACTACGTGTTAAGTATTGTAAGTATTGGCTTGTATTTCGCCTTTTATTACGGATTTGGTATAGAGTGGTTATGGCCGAATGCACCATATTGGGATACATTTTGTTTTATCATAATCAACGCATTTACCGGATTTACGCGCTTGTTATTTACCAGAACCTATTTGCATACGGCCACCTTATTGCCTAAAATTCATCGCGTTTTTAATTTGCTCATTGCATTAACCATTATCATCGGCATAATTGGTGCTTATGCCTGGATGACAAAAACGGATATTTTGCAAGAAATGGTAACCGTAATCGGCGTGTTGGGTACCACCATTTTGGCTATGATGTTGGTTGCCGGCATGTCGGCTTTGCAAAAACATAATTTTCAACCGGCGCGTTATTTTGTAGCAGCCAATATTTTATTAATTGTTGGTGCAATGGCATTTATTTTTAGAGAAACCGGCTTGATGGGCGATTATTTTATAACACGTTATTTGGTGCAGATTGGCGTTCTTATTCAGGCGGTTGTGCTATCATTAGGTTTGGCAAGTAGATTAAATCGAATGCGTTTGGCTTTGGCAAATGAAACCTTGGAAAAAGAAAGATTGTCGCTGGAAAAAGAAAAAGAAAGAAAAGAATTAATTGAACAACAGAAAGCCGAATTACAACAGCAGGTAAAAATGCAAACAGCCGACCTTCAGCAAAAAAATGAAATGTTGGAAGCTACGGTACATCAATTACTGGAATCTGAGAACAAATTGAGTCAGATGAACCAAGTAAAGAACAAGCTTTTCTCGGTTGTGTCACATGATTTAAGAAATCCACTGGCTACCATGCAGTCGTTTTTAAAATTACTTACCGAACATCACCATAAAATGTCGGAAGAAGAGCGACAGCAATCCTTTCGGGAGGCGCAACAATCATTGGATAATTTAAATGAACTATTATTTAATCTTTTGCAATGGTCAAGATCACAAATGGATATACTGGAATATAGGCCGGAACCTTTGCCCATGAATCAGTTGATTGCTGAGGCGCTGCGCATGACGGGCTTGCATGCGCAATTAAAGCAAATTGAAATTAAAGCAACAGTTGCGGATAATTGTATGGCATTGGGAGATCGAGAAATGGTTGCTTTTATTTTACGCAATTTAATAATCAACGCTATTAAATTTAGTTATCGCCAAGCTATTGTAATCATAAGTGCAAGGGAAGAAGAAAAGGCTGTGCTTATAGAGGTGACAGATTTTGGCGTGGGTATGTCGGAAGCCAAAATCAAAAAATTGCTTGAAAAACATACCACCATTACTAGGAGAGGTACAGAGAAAGAGAAGGGTACCGGTTTGGGATTATTAATTAGCAAAGAGTTTATTGAAAGAAACGGTGGACAATTGAAGATAAAAAGTGAGTTGGGTAAGGGTTCTACCTTTACCTTTACCTTGCCGTTGAAGGTATAAAGGGGGTTGATAAGAATTTTGGGAGGTGATAAATCGCAGCTATATGAATACGAATTTTCGAAACGCATTTCCAACATTTGAAAATGAATTGTTGGAAAATTTAGAAAATAAAGCCGAGGTGAAAAATTTTGCTGCAGGTGAAGTTTTGTTGCGCACCGGACAGTATTTTAAATCGGTTTTATTAGTGGTAGAAGGTTTAATAAAGGTATATCGAGAGGATGAAGAAGGCCACGAATACTTTATGTATTATTTGCAGCCGGGTCAAGCCTGTGCTTTGTCGATGATAAATGATGTTCGGTTGGAGAAGAGTCAAGTAATGGGTAAAGTAGTAAAAGATACAATGGTGATCGCCGTTCCTTTAGATCAAATGGATGGATTGATGCATGATTATAAAAGTTGGTATCATTTTGTACTGGAAACTTACCGTCAACGATTTGAAGAATTACTCTTAACTCTCGACCACACTGCATTTCGAAATTTAGATGAGCGCTTGCTTTTTTATCTAAGTCGTCAGCAAGAAATCCTGCAAACTAATATCATTTCTGTTAATAATACCGAAATAGCCCAAGAGCTCAATTCCTCGCGTGAGGTGATTTCACGCCTAATGAAAAAACTAGTTGAACGCGGCATGATACGCGTTTTGAAGAATCAACTTATTGAAATTGTTTCTCTTCAAATTTGACCTTTTTATTCCCTTTGTCAATCATTTTCCTGACGGTAGTCATGTTTTTGAATGAACTTGGTCAAGGTGCGCCTTCTCTGTGACAAATGTTACGGTACATGCATTTTTGCTG
>JBJOQA010000504.1:0-6136 GCA_046050225.1 Bacteroidota bacterium
GCTTCATAAATGGTATTGAAGCAGTCGGATGGCGAGTTGGCAGCTACAACCGGCAGCGGCGCTTCGCCATGGCGGCCATACATCGCCTGAAACAAATCGCTTTGTTCGGTTTTAGTAGGCAAGCCGGTAGAAGGTCCGCCGCGTTGAATATTTACAATGACCAATGGCATTTCTAAAATAGTGGCCAGGCCTAAGGCTTCGGTTTTAAGCGACATGCCCGGACCGGAAGTTGTGGTTACAGCCAAATTGCCGGTATAGGCTGCGCCAAGGGCCGAGCAAATTGCCGCAATTTCATCTTCGGCTTGCAAGGTTTTAACGCCATTGCCTTTGTATTTGGATAATTCATGTAAGATATCGGTGGCCGGTGTAATGGGGTAAGATCCCAAAAACAACGGCAAGCCGGCTTTTTCTGCCGCGGCAATAAGCCCGATAGCCGTGGCATTATTACCGGTGATGTTGCGATATTCGCCTTTGGGTAGTTTGGCAGCGGCGATTTTATAGCGGGTGGTAAAAATTTCGGTGATTTCGCCAAAGTTCCAACCTGCTTGTAAGGTTTTGAGGTTGGCCTCTGCGATTTCGGGTTTTTTGGCAAATTTTTCTTTGATAAACGAAGCGGTATAATCCATGGTTTCGTTGAACATCCAAAACAATAAGCCTAAAACAAACATATTTTTTGAGCGGTCGATTTCTTTGGTACTCAAGCCTGAATTGGCCAAGCAATCTTTGGTATGCTTGGTTATATCAACTTTATAAACCGTATAGTTATCGAGTGAGCCGTCTTCCAGCGGATTTACCCCTTCGGGGAAATTGGCCAAATTGAGGTTCTTTTTATCAAAGCCTGCGATATTGGCAATGATAATACCGCCTTTATTTAAGCGAGGAAGATCTACTTTGAGTGCGGCCGCATTCATGGCAATCAATACATCAAAAGCATCGCCGGGCGTAAAAATTTCGCGGCTGCCAAAATGTAATTGAAAGCCCGAAACACCGGCAACGGTGCCAATTGGGGCCCTGATTTCGGATGGAAATTCGGGGAAAGTGCTCAAGTCTTTACCTACCAAGGCAGCCGTATCGGTAAACTGCATACCGGTAAGTTGCATCCCGTCGCCCGAATCGCCCGAAAAGCGAATAACAATACTTTCTGCCTCGCGCAGTTCCGTATTTTTAATAGTGGGGTTGGTTAATTGATCCATATGGAATTGATCGTTTATTGATGCAGAGATTCTTTTTTAGCAGCTAATTCTTCTTTGGTTTCGGCAAAGGAATCATCCACGATACAGCAGTCAACCGGACAAACAGAAGCACATTGCGGTTCGTCGTGGAAGCCTACACATTCGGTGCATTTATCGGCAACGATATAGTAATAATCATTGCTTCCCGCTGCTTGCGGTGCATTGGCATCGGCAGTTAAGCCACTTTTTCCGGTGAAGGTGCCGGTTACGGAAGTTTTATCCGAGAAGCGCCATTCTACGCCTGCTTCATAAATTGCGTTGTTCGGACATTCGGGTTCGCAAGCACCACAGTTGATGCAATCGTCGGTAATTTTAAGAGCCATGTGTATTTGTTTTTAAAGTTTTACAAAAGGAGCGGGTATCAGGGGATACCACAAATAACCACCCAACGGTTGCTCGGCAACCATTTAGCGGTTATATTTTTCAGGCTGTAAAACGAAGGATTTTTCCTATCTTGTAGAATGATCAATATCAAGCTGCCATATGACATTGATCAGAACAAAAAAAGCCTAAGCTTGAATACATTTGTTACCTCGGGAAAACGGCTACACGAGCGCATTTCATCGCTTATAAGTCGTGTTAAAGTATAGAGATAATTGTTAATGTGACGATTGCGAATTTCACCGGTGGTATTCAGGTTTTTTAGGCATCTGTATCCTTACACTTTATCGGTTTTATTCCTGAATTATTCACCCGGCATAAAAAAAATTAATTATGGGTTCGATTTCATTAATTGTTCTAATTGCCACAGGCGTTGCTTTTTCTGCCATTACCCTTGCCATTGGCAAGATGTTGGTGCGCGGATCAACCAATAACGCCAAAGGGCAACCATACGAATGCGGATTGCCCACCCAAGGTAAAACCCTCCACCAAATGAACGTGGGCTATTATTTGTTTGCCCTCTTATTCTTAATTTTTGATGTGGAGTTAATATTTCTCTACCCTTGGGCGGTAGTAGTGAAGGAAGTAGGTATTCCTGCTTTGATTGAAATTGTGGTATTTCTCTTCATTTTATTCATGGGCTTTTTATATGCCCACAAAAAAGGCGCACTCAAATGGATTTAAACTTAAATACAGTTACCAATACGGCCGCAAACCCACAGGGTTTTCCCGGCGAAATACATGAAATGCCCGGTGGTGGCGTTGTTATCAGCGGATTAGATGCACTGGTGAATTGGGCTCGCTCCAATAGCTTATGGCCACTCACGTTTGGTACTAGTTGTTGTGCTATCGAATTGATGAGTACAGCATCTGCTAAATATGATTACTCGCGTTTTGGTTTTGAAGTGGTTCGTGCCTCTCCTCGCCAAGCGGATGTAATTATCATAAGTGGTACTATCGTAAATAAGATGGGCCCCGTGCTTAAAAGACTATATGATCAAATGCCCGATCCGCGCTATGTAATTGCGATGGGTGCTTGCGCAATTAGTGGTGGTCCGTTTTATTATAATACGTACTCGGTGGTAAAGGGAGCAGATAATATCATTCCGGTAGATGTGTACATCCCCGGTTGCCCGCCACGCCCCGAAGCACTGATACATGCATTAATGACTTTACAGGATAAAATTAAAAAAGGACTGACTCGCGAACAGATTCGCAAAAGCGACTGGGATGCACAAGTTCAAGGAAGCTGATTCAAAACTAACCGACCATGACGAACGAAGCTTTACAAGAAAAACTACTCCAACTGCAACCCGCCCTCTTGATTGAACAGGGCAACGAATGGCTGCAAGTAACGGTGGAACCTGCTCAATGGCGCGAATTAGCCTTACAATTGCGCAACGACGCAACACTACAATTTGATTATTTATTTTGTCTCACCTGTGTAGATTGGAAAACCCATTTAGGTATGGTGTACCATTTTACTTCCACTTCTTTGCAACATACGTTGGTAGTGAAAAGCACGGTAGATCGCGAAAATCCTGAAATAGAAACAGTTTGTGATATCTGGCGTACCGCCGAATTTCATGAAAGAGAAGTATACGATTTGTTTGGTGTAAAATTTTTACATCACCCTGATTTGCGTAGGTTATTGTTAACCGATGATTTTAACGGATTTCCGCTGCGCAAAGATTTTGAAGATCCGATCAACATGATCAAATTATAAGAACCGATTGAATAAGCTCATAAACAACCGCACATGTTTGAAGAAGTAGGCACAACCGATCAAGGCCATTTGGTGGTAAACATCGGGCCCCAGCACCCGGCCACGCATGGCGTGCTGAACCTGCTGGTTACCTTGGATGGCGAAACCGTAATAAAGGTAGAACCGCATTTAGGCTATATACATCGCTCCATCGAAAAAATGTGTGAGAGTCTTTCGTATCGGCAGTTTATTTATACAACTAGCCGGATGGATTATCTCTCCTCTCATATTAATAACCATGCTTGTGCACTTTGCGTTGAAAAAGGACTGCAAATTGAAGTGCCGGCACGCGGACAGGTTATTCGCGTATTAATGGATGAGCTTACTCGCGTGGCTTCTCACTTATTATGGTGGGGCGCGCAGGCGATGGACTTAGGCGCCTTTACGCCCTATTTTTATGCCTTCCGCGAACGCGAAGCCATTACAACAATTTTTGAAGATACCTGCGGTGCGCGGTTAACCATGAATTATATGGTGCCCGGTGGTGTGATGTTTGATTTGCATCCCGAGTTTCAAACCAAGGTAAAAGCGTTTTTAAAATTGTTTCATGAAAAACGCCATGAATACGATGAGCTGGTAACCGGAAATATCATATTTCAAAGCCGGATGAAAGGCGTGGGGGTTATTTCAAAAGAAGATGCCATCAGCTATGGTTGTTCGGGCCCGGTGGCAAGAGGTAGCGGCGTGGTTTGTGATATCCGCAAAAAATATCCTTACGAAATTTATAATCAATTACAATTTGATGAAGTGATTGAAACCGGCGGCGACTCGTTTGCTCGCTACTTGGTACGCTTAAAAGAAATTGACCAATCGATTCGCATCATCGAACAATTAATAGATAATATCCCCGAAGGCGAATTTCAGGCTAAAACCAAGGCGGTACTTAAATTACCCAAAGGCGAATTTTATCAACGCGTAGAAACCGCTCGCGGCGAATTAGGCGTGTACATCGTAAGCGAAGGCGCCATGAAGCCCTACCGCATTAAGTTTCGCTCACCCGGATTCAGTAATTTATCGATACTCGATCATATGACTAAGGGCAGCAAAATTGGAGATATGATTGCGGCCATGGGCACATTAGATTTAGTAATTCCGGATATCGATCGTTAATTAAACGTTGGCCTTCCCGCGACAGCGGCTAGCCAAAACAACAACAAAACAACACCCATGTTTAGTTTAGAAAGTATAACACAATTGGTTCACAACTGGCTTTATCAAACCATGCATCCTACCCTTGCGTTGCTAAGTGAATTTGTATTGGTAGGCGTTTTGGTGATTACGCTTTTTGCCGGTTTGGGCATTGTATTAGTATATATGGAACGTAAGGTTGCGGCCTTTATGCAAATTCGTTTAGGACCTAATCGTGTAGGCCCATACGGTACTTTACAAGCGTTAGCCGATACATTGAAATTGATTTTAAAAGAAACGCTTACGCCATCAGGTTCCGACAAATTATTATTTAACATGGCACCCTTTATTGCCATGGCGGTATCGGCGTTGATTTTAGCGCCTATTCCGTTTGCGCGCGGGTTTCAAATGTGGGATGTAAATATTGGTGTGTTGTACGTTTCGGCCATTTCTTCTTTAGCCGTTATTGGAATTTTGATGGCGGGCTGGGCGAGTAATAGTAAATATTCTTTGCTAGGCGCGATGCGAAGCGGTGCACAAATCGTGAGCTATGAATTGAGTGCGGGTTTGGCTTTAATTAGTATCGTTATTTTAACCGGTAGCATGAGTTTATCGGATATCGTTGCTGCGCAAGAAAATGGATGGTGGATTTTTAAAGGACATCTTCCGGTAATTATTTCTTTTGTGATTTTTATGATTGCAGGTACTGCCGAAACCAACCGCGCACCGTTTGATTTGGCCGAAGCCGAATCAGAGTTAACTGCCGGTTTTCATACCGAATATTCGGGGATGAAATTTGCCTTGTTTTTCTTGAGCGAATACATCAACATTTTTGTGATCTGCGCAATTGGTGCTACCATTTTCTTAGGTGGATGGATGCCTTTTCATGTAGGTCATTGGACGGCTTTTAATCATATTATGGATTATATTCCGGGCAGCCTCTGGTTCTTCGGAAAAACATTCTTCCTCATCTTTTTGATTATGTGGTTCCGCTGGACTTTCCCGCGTTTGCGCATTGATCAATTGTTGAATTTAGAATGGAAATATTTATTGCCTATTGGCTTGGTGAACCTGATTTTGGTAACCATCATTGCTATAATGGGCTGGCATTTTTAACCAACTAACCGAAAATATATAAACGTGTCTGCAAAACAATATTTCTCAGATATATTTGGCGCACTACGGTCGCTATGGACGGGGATGAAACTCACCCTGAAGTATTTTGTGCGTCCTAAAGAAATTATCACTGAACAATATCCCAACAATCGCGAAACGCTAAAAATGGCTGATCGTTTTAGGGGCGAAGTGGTGATGCCACATGATGCCAATAACGAGCATGCTTGTACGGGTTGCACTTCGTGCGAAATTGCTTGTCCTAATGGCACCATCCAAATTGCTACGCAACAAATATTACAACCCGACGGGCGCAAGAAAAAAGCCGTAGATAAATTCATCTACCACTTAGAAATGTGTACGATGTGCGGCTTGTGTATAGAGGCTTGCCCAACCGACGCCATTAAAATGGTTCCCACTTTTGAACATAGTGTTTACGATCGTAAATTATTAACCAAGCAACTCAACCTGCCTGAATCAAAAGTGCGCGACGACGTGAAAGGATAATTTTATTAAA
>JBJOQA010000505.1:0-3995 GCA_046050225.1 Bacteroidota bacterium
CACAATCGCTACGGTAGTGAATTCCGCCGTATAGGCGAGAGTTGGAAGCTTCTTTAGCCATTGCATCATAAGCGGATGCTTTTTCGGGAACGATGTAAGAAAGTATCGTTGCGGCAGCACCACTAAAGGTGGAATGACCTGAAATATAGGCAGGAAAATTAGGTATCCCAGTTAGGGTTTTTATTTCGGGATTCAATTGGGTTGGGCGTGGATTGAAATAAAAGTATTTAGTGTCCCAACAAACAATACCTGCATCCATCAGCGACATATTAACGAGTGCCATATTTCTTGCCCAGCGAACCTCACTGAAATTTTTGGTAATGAAATCTTCCGCTGCAATGGCATTCCAATGCCCCGGCGGTGTGTAGGTGCCAACACCATCTGCCAAAAAATGAACAATCCTCGTTTTCTCGCGTGTTGGATGTTTAATCATATCCAGTACTTCGGCTGTTTCGGTGCGCATTTGATTGCTATTAACCGAAGGCGGTGCCGCGGGTCGTAAAGAGATCGCGGTTAGCGAAT
The DNA here is from genome assembly GCA_046050225.1 of Bacteroidota bacterium. Taxonomy (GTDB): domain Bacteria; phylum Bacteroidota; class Bacteroidia; order Chitinophagales; family Chitinophagaceae; genus Ferruginibacter. The sequence continues at coordinate 523 of JBJOQA010000505.1, forward strand.
CAAATAAGAATGCTTTTACTTTTCCGAATAAAGGCAGCATTGGCGGACGTTTTGGTAATTCCAAGCTATACCAAGGCGTTTCGCCACGGGCAATAGTAGTCGTCTCCAATTGCGTCCAAACTGTTTGATTACCTACTGCAGCACCTGCACGATCTCCTCTTGCTCGGGTTACAAATTTTACGGCAACGGCTCTACCCAATGCTTCACCTGCTTCCAAATCACTTCTTACGTTTGCGCCTGCAATTAGGCGTGCACGCTTATGTTCTTCGGCTTTAGCTTGTATAAAATCTTGATCACCGGGAAAAAGTAATTTCAACAACTCAACCGAAACACCTGCCACAACAGCATCTTCAGAAGGATAGGATGGCAAATCATTTTTAGGTAATAATGTAAGCAAGGTAGAATCCACTTTGTAAGGTGACCTTCTACTATATACATTTTTATAATGCCAAGCCGACACCAAAGCATCATACTGTGCGGCACTCACATAAGCGTATGCACGAGCAGCATAAGGCGGATTGGCAAATGGAAATAATGGATAAGCCAATGGATTGGTTGCACTTGGTATTGGATAGGTTCCATCTGCATTTTGATAAGGCGGTAAATTATGCTTAGCTACCAGCTCGCGCATAATCTCGTTCCAACGTAATACGGCACCGGCACCCCAATATTTAACAATGCGTTTTTCTTCATCGGTTAATTCACTTTGCAAACTTTTTATTTCATTGATTTGCGTGATATAATCAGGGTTATTAGTTGCAATTGGAGCAGCAACAGCTACTTCATTAGGAGCTGTTAGTAAAATGGTTTTCCAAGTTCCTGCATTTACATCCATATTGGTTGGATTCAATGCCGGTGCATTATCGGTACGCCCTAATACATCTTTATTACAGGAGGAAATTACACCCGCAACAAAGATGCTTACTATGATAAAAAGTATAAATATTTTTTTCATTTTTGGTTGATTGATTTGATAAAAAAAAGCAGGTAAATACATTACTTCACCGAGGTTGCAGCCGCAGGTTTTGCCGTTTTCTTTTTCCTTTTGGCAAACTCCACTACATAAAAAATGCCTCCGTAAATATTGGTACTTTGGCCAACATTTCTCCCGGCAACGACTGTATTTGCCCCTCCAATTAATGCCAATTCATGTTTAGGGTAAATCACATATTTTCCATTTACACCAATGGAAGTAGCATTCATTTTATTACTTGGAAAAGGCATGTTGTTGCGGGTGATATCAAATCCGCCATGGGTTGTCCAATTATTGAATACCAATTCGGCAATCAATCTTTCACTCCTATGCCCTACCCTCAGATTTATGGTAGTAGCATTCGGCATTTCAACTTCATTACTCAAAACCGGTTGTGTGGTATAATATCCGGTTCGATCAATTTGAATATTATCACGCAAAACCCAAGTTGCAGAGGCAGTGGCAAAAAAGCTATTCACTTGATAATCGGCCATTAATCTTAAGGAAGCTGTTTTACTACGCAAGCCAATGGATAGCGGTAAATAATCCGCAACATAATTACTCATTGGTAAGGATACGCCGCCAATGGTATATAATGAAAAAGTTCCTATTCCGAAGTCTTTTTCAATAGGCATATATTTAACAAATAAACTTAAATCTTGCATGCCACTCATATCGTGTAAGGTGCCTGCAGATGCTTTAGTTTTAATATATGGCACATTGAAAAGTAGGTTGATTTTATCGGTTAAACCGTAGTTACCCATCAATGAAAAAGTTTGACTTGTAACCCTACCCAAATTTTCATTATTTCTTTTTAAAGTGCCTTCCCAATAATTTGTCCAACTACTATTGGTATAGGCTGGTCCGATACAAAGTTGGTTCTTTCCCATCATGATGGCATCCATATCGGTTTGTGCAAAACATGCAAAGGCAATAGCATTATATAATGCTAACAGAATGATTTTATTCTTCATCAGTTTTTAATTTTTGTGAATCAATTAAAGATTGATTAAAATGAAAACCTCATTCCTACATTGATAGAATAATCCGCGAATGCCGCATCGCCCTGGGCGTAAACGCCCGTAACCTGTGTGCGAATTTTATCGGGGATGCTTTGTGTACGGCTGCGCTTAAGCACTACCGGCACAAAACTATAAACACTCACTTTTTTAAAGTTCCAAGTAAAACCCGGTTCAGCCGAAATAACATAGCCCGGGCGACGGAAACCATTGCTGCCGCCGATTAAATCATACATGGGAATACACTCATGACGAACGCCTGCAGAGAATGAAACGTGTTTCAATTCAACATTTGCACCTGCTCGCCACATGTACTGATCGGGCACACTCATTACATCACTACCATATCTAATGGCTGCTGCTGAAGGAGTAGCGCCACGTGCAGTAGACACGCCATTTTGTTCACGCGGATTCAAGAGATAATAAAAATTACCGTAAAGCGAAACTGTTTTGCTGAGCATATAATAAGCATTTGCCTCAACGGTAAATCCGGTTCCGCCATCGCCAAGCTGAATTGATTGATCAACCGGACCAACAATTGTTGTGGTGTCGTTTACAAAAAACTTGTCCATATAACGGTATTCGCCGGTAGGCAATTTCAATCCAAAACCTAATTGCACATTGGCTTTGGTTGATTTCATCGGATCGATTAACCATTTATACGCAATCAATCGAATATCACCGATTCCAAAAGATTCGGTACTATGTCTGCTTCTACCCCCATGTTCGTATAAAGAGGATCGTGTATTTGCCGTGATTGGTAAATCTACAGCCAAACTCCAGCCATTATTCAATTTACGTGTAAGGAAAAAATTGGTACTATAAGTATGATTCACCACTTCTGTACCTAATGCGATACGCTGTTTTTGTTCAACCGTTCCAACAAAATGTCGGAAGGATTTAAAATATCGGTTATTGATGGTTAAACTCCATTTGGTGGTATCAGCATGTTTATCGTTATGTGATTTTGAGCAAAAACTGCCGCTACCGCGGATGGCCACACAGCCTTGTCCTGCTGCTTTATTCCCTAAAATAGTTAATACGCCTAATATGATGATGAATGTACGCATGATGTTAAGTTGGTTATAATGATGATTCTTTGCCGTTATTGGCAATGCACGTAATAGAAGAAAGCTGCATATTGAATATTAAAAATGCTTTATACAAGGACGCATGTTTGCATTGCATGTGCATTACCTATAACAGTAAAGGACACACGAAAAATTCACATGCTTACCGAGCCATGACATTTAAACAAACTGCGGTAAACAGCCTTCTACGATAATGTTAAAAAATTACTTTTCTAGTTTGAGTTTTCCCACAATGAGTTCACCTACTTTTCTGCCAGATTCGTTGCTGACAATACAACTAGGATGGAAGTGAATCCCTCCGTAAAAACGTGCCCAGTTGTTTTCTTCAGCCGCTTGGCGGAAAGAAGTAAAAGATCGATTGGGGATACCAAATTCGAGTTCGCTGGTATC